>CAYNQP010000412.1:0-4175 GCA_964399325.1 uncultured Pirellulales bacterium | reverse complement strand
TATCGGCAGCGCTGTCGGGTTGGTCCTGAGCCAGGGACCGTACGACTGGAGTGACAATTCAGGCGCCGGCACTGCCGACGATCCCTATCTCATCGACAGCGCCGGCCAACTGGAGTCCCTCAGCGACCACTCTGAATTGTGGGCCGCTCACTTCACCCTGGCCGACGACATCGACATGTCTCCCAGGTCTTACGGCACTGCACTGATTGCACCGGGTAGAAATGGCCCTCCTTTCACAGGTGTCCTTGATGGGCGAGGTCACCGTATCAGTAACCTCGTCCTTAACCCATCCAGCGGTTCTCACTTAACCATCGACAACCTCGGACTTCTTGGATCGTTGAGCCCAACGGCTGAGGTTCGCGATTTGACCCTTCAGAATGCAAGCGTGGTATGCGACTTGGTGTACGCTCCAGACCACATAGGCCTTCTGGCAGGAACAGCCGAAGGCACAATCTCCAATTGCCATATCACCGGTGAAATCCTCGCACCTTACAGGAGCATTATCGGTGGCCTGGTCGGCGAAAGCAAGAACGCGATATTGTATCGATGCTCTGCCACGGTTTCCATCGACGCCGGAGGCAACTTGGGTGGATTGGTAGGTGTCAACCAAGGTTCTGTGGATGATTGCTTCGCACGCACAGCCATTCTCGGCATGGACTCCCTTGGAGCGTTGGTGGGCCAAAATACCGGGAACGTCAGGAACTGCTACTCCTCCGGCTCGATCACCGGCAACAAAGACGTAGGAGGGCTGGTAGGATCGAATTTGGCGATCCCGGCATCGCCCGGGGGCCGGGGTGACTCAGGGGGCGGATCGATGGGTTACATACGGAACTGTCGCACCACGGCCCTTGTACGCAGCACGACGGTCAGCCAACCCCTCGGCGGTCTGGTAGCGCAAAGCCCGCCTGAAAACATCGTCGCCAGCTATTATCTGGTCCCCCAGGAAGACACGCGCGCGGACAACGGACTCGGCGAACCCTTGACGCAAGAACAGATGCAAGACCGCCTGAGCTTCCCAGGTTGGGATTTCTATGGCGGCAGTGAGGATGGAAATGAAGATCACTGGTTCATGCCCGACGGTCAGCCGCCGGTCCTGAGTTGGCAGACGGAAACGAGTGGCTTGCGGGTCCTCCCCGACCTGAGCGGACTGACGGTCGAGCAGGCTCGCGAACAAGTGGAGAAGCTCGGGCTGACGTTTGGCGATATTGTCGACTGGGACTACTTCCCAGTGCCCGCAGAGCGTGTCGGCCTGGCGGTGGGACAGGGCAGCATCGAGTATGTACCGCTCGGGAGTGAGATCGATATCATTATGAGCTTGGGGCCGTACGACTGGGAAGTGATGAATCCGGGCGTGGGATCCGCCGAAGCACCCTATGAGATCGCCAGCGCCGGTCAGTTGGTGTCTCTGCTCAGTAGCCCCGGCCTGTGCGATGCCCACTTTGTACTGACAGAAGATATCGATATGGCCGGCAGAGCCTATCCCGATGCCATGATTCAGCAATATGTCCCCTTCTTCAACGGCACGTTCGACGGATGCGGATACGTCATCCGAAATCTGACCATCAGCGTGAAGGGCTACTCAGGCCCCCTCGGTTTGTTTGGCGGCATAGACACAGATGCCCACGTCACAAACCTCGGCCTCGACAACGTCCGCATCACGAAAAGCGCAAGCAGAGTCGGCGCGCTGGCAGGTGAGAACAGGGGCCATGTGACAAATTGCTATAGCGCCGGCACGATCAGCGGCTACAACATGGTCGGCGGACTGATAGGGAGCAATCTCGGCGAGATCGCGGACTGTTATTCGTCCGGCTCCGTCTCCGGCGCGGCGCAGGTCGGCGGCCTGTTAGCCGTGAACGGGACCTTCGGCGGACGAGGCGGTGCGGGAGCCTCGGGAAACGTGAAGAATTGCTACTCCACCGCCACGGTCCAGGGAACCTCCCTCATCGGCGGCCTGCTCGGTGACAATCTCGCCGGCGACATCATTCAGAGCTACTACCTATCTCCGCCCGCGATCGCGGAGGCCGACAATCACCTGGGCGAGCCCCTGACCGACGACCAGATGCGGGATAGCGGCAATTTCCTGAATTGGGACTTCGTCGGCGAGACCGCCAACGGCGCCGAAGCCGTCTGGACCCTCTGCGCAGGCAAGGACTATCCGCGACTGTGGTGGGAGAACCTGAATTGTCCTGGAGAATAGACCGAATCGTCATCTTCCACGGCCACATCCGCATCCGCTAACGCCTCCGGCCATTCGCCTGTGGCCGCGGCGCCCCTATTGCCCCTATTGCCGCCCCTTGTATCCGCCAAACAGACCCATGCGAGTTTTTTTCTTGACACCGGCACATCTTCGTTTACTATTTACCTAATAGCCTGGGCGCGTTATGCACCCGGCCATAGAAACGCAATACGCACGACGCAACACGCAAAATGAGATGGGGATTCGACATGGGCAAGCGCGAGAAGACGGCGACGACGGGGCGAGAAAGGCAGGAAACGAGGGCGGCGCGTCTCGTGCGGACGCCGGTCTGGCCGGGGCAGGACCGGGAGAAGGCCGAGGAAGAGCCGGCGCGGAGCTGTCATGACTGTGCGTTTTGCCTCTCGGACAGCCTGCTCTGGGCGCGGACGCTACTGTCGGGGTTTCCGGTGCTGGGGCTGTGCGCGAACCATCCGGACACGCCGGGGCAATTGCGCGAGATCCCATACGACGGCCCCTGCCGCAACTTCCGGCCGAGACTGGACCTCGGCCGCGTGGAGCCGCCCGAGCCACCCAACGACGAAGTACGCTATATCCCGCTGACACGCGGATTGCACGCTATCGTAGACACCAAGAACTACGAGTGGCTCAGCCGGTACAAGTGGCATGCTTGGGTGGTCGACAGCGTCGGAACGCATTATGCGTGCCGGACGCACCGGGGCCGGACCATCTTCATGCACCGCGAGATCATGAAGACGCCGCGCGGGAGGGTGGTCGATCACATCAACGGCAACGGCCTGGACAACCGCGAGGCCAACACGCGCAACTGCACGCAGGCCCAGAACATGGCCAACAACCACCGCGCCGCTGGCAAGTCCCGCTTCCAGGGCGTCTATCCTTCCGGCGACAAGTGGCAGGCCGCCGCCCGGCACCAAGGGAAGCGATTCCATGTGGGCACGTTTGAAGACGAAGTCGAGGCCGCCAAGGCCCGCGACCGCAAGATGTACGAGCTGGCCGGCGAGTTCGCCTACCTCAACTTCCCCGACGAAATACCGCGGCCCCGCCGCGGGTAAAAGCGTGGATGGGACCGCCGCGGAAAAACGCTTTTCCGCAGCCCCCGCCGATGGTACAATGGATGTCATGCCATAAGTCGGCCTGAGGCAGTAGTCCTTTTCCCCGCCTATGAGTTGAAAGGCAAGCCGCTCACGGCGTATCGAAGGCGTCGCAGACGTACGAGAGGCAAATGATGGAAGACAGCAAGTATCCCTCGGGCTGGGACGAAGATCGGGTCCGGCGTGTGATGGATCATTACGAGCGGCAGAGCCAAGAGGAAGCCGTCGCCGAGGATGAGGCCGGCTTTGAGGACAAAGGCTTGGCCGTCCTGGAAATCCCCAAGGAACTCGTCCCCGCCGTCCGCACCCTGATCGCGGACTACGAACAGAAGCGGAAGGCCAGCGCTTAGCGGCCACTGCCCCCAACCGACGCCGCCAAGGCCCGTGACCGCAAGATGTACGAGCTGGCCGGCGAGTTCGCCTACCTCAACTTCCCCCGCGAAATCGAGCGCAAGTGAGCACCCCGCCGCGCGGGCCGGCGCTCCTCGCCCCCTGCCGGGCACGGCACAGGCCTGTAGGGCGAGTTCTCAGCCAAGCGTGACCAGACTAACATAGACGGCCCTTCGCCCTGTGTCCTGTGTGGCAACCAACGGTCGAGAACCGCTGCCTATTTCGTATGGCATCCCCGAAAGTCCCCTAGGAATCATGTCCGTATTCTCTATTTGCCAGCATTTCAGATAAGCCTTCTTCGGATGCAAAGAGCGAATATGCATTGATGTTCATGGAATCTAAATCTGCTAGAGCTTCTTCTCTAATAGATGCTGGCAACAGATATTTCGTACACACGTCCTGAGATACGGATTGTCTTCTTAAGACCTCTTCATGACTTGAATAATGCCAGTCTCCATCTATCTTCTTTCGACAATAGG
>CAYNQP010000411.1:0-4177 GCA_964399325.1 uncultured Pirellulales bacterium | reverse complement strand
GAACAACGTCAGGAACCAGTTCGGATGTCCGTGACGGAAGCCGTCAATCACCTCAATGACCAGAAAGGAAATGACCCCATTCCAGAACAGGGTGATGAGGATCGCAATGACCAGCTTCGCCAAGGGCGAGTGCTTGGGCTTCAAGACCGCCGGACCGGCAGCGCTCGGTCGAAGCAGCGCCGCGCCGCGGAAGCGCGTCGCTTTCTTGCCGCGTAAGGTGTAGTAGGCGCCGCCGAGGCCGACGAGTAGGAACGGCAACGGGAACAAGGCAAGAAACAGCTTTGCGTGAAAGCCGCGTTTCAAGACCGCGTCGTCCGGGTTGGCGGGATTGACATAGCAGATCGGGTTCGCGTCGGACCGGTAGCGATCCACAACGCGGGCCTTGCCCTGCCGGCCGCTGGAGGAGCCGCCCATGAATTCGTAGCGGTCGTTCTTGTAGGTCTGCTCGTTGAACTCATACTCGTAGAGGATGTACACGCTGTAGGTGGTGCCATCGTCACTGTCGTGGCTGCGGACCTCCGCGCGGAGCACCTTGCAGGGCGTCGCGATCCACGAGCGGGCCTCGAGGGTCTGGGAAATCGGCTTGATGCCGAGCGGGTAGAGCATCCCCAGCCCGGCGATACCGAAGATGCCGAAGAACGCGGCCAAGCCATACTTACCCTTCTTGCCACTGGCGATAGGTTTGGCCGCGATCGGCTTAACAGACTTGGGCTTGACGAACCAGGTGCCGTAGAGCCCCCCTGCCCCGATCAGCACGAACACGAGCGGCAGGAGAATGAACAGGCCCGTCGCCAGACTCTCGCGTTTAAGCACGGACTCGGTCGGGTCGCGCGGATTGACGTAGCAGGAGAGACTCAAGCCCACAGGATACCGCCGCGCGATCTCCTGGGCGTCGGAGTAGGTCGCAGAGCCCTTGTAGCTGCGTTTGTAGACGGAGCCGGTGTGGGGCCGCTCCTGGTGCTCGTAGGCAAAGCCTATCGCGAATACAAAGGGTTTCTCGCTGCGGTCCTGCTCCTGCACTTCACTGAGGGTGATCTGACAAGGGAACCTCTGCCAGGACCGCTGCGCCAGCACCCGGCCGAAGTCGCGAATGGTGAGGGCCTCGAAGAACAACCCCATCCCAAAGAAGAGCAAGAAGAACAGCGACAGCCCCAGCTTGCCCCCCACCCCCATGGGTTTGTCGCTCTGTTCGCCGGAACCTCGATGTCTGAATCTGACCATCAACTCAACCTTTCCAGGCAGATTGTCATAGCCAAGAGCATCCCTTAAGGATAGTATCGGTTCAGCGCAACGGCGGCGTTTATTGTTTTTTGGGGCTACATCCGCGGGGACACGCACATGGCGATGATCATCAAGGTGCAATGTACGGGCAGGGAGCAGCATGTCAACGAGATCGATCTGGAGGACGTGCTCGGCAGCGATGTCGTGCTGTACGGCGGAGCTATCGACACGGGCCGGCAGATTCCCGCACAAATCGTCCGACGGTGCGACGAGTGCGATGAGGGCAAGGTCGTCATCACGCGCGAGATGATCGAGCGGGCCGTCTAACCGAGAGGCTCTGGAGGGAGCACAGATAGCGAGCCCCATCAAGGTCCGCTGCAGCGGGCAATTCGACGACATCGCCGCAGGTGAGGACAGTTTTCGTTTGCCAGGCAAACCGGAAGCGGTAGAATGCATCCGGACAACTTGAATGAAGAAGCCAGGGGAGCTGAGGCCACGCAAGCGGCCGACGCTGAGAGATCCGCCGGGTCCGGATGACCCTCTGAACCTGATCGGGGCAATACCCGCGAAGGGAGGCTGAAAGCTGCGATAGACGCTTCCTTTTGCGGAAGCGTTTTTTTTTGGTCCAGTCGCAGCGTTCGAGCTTGGGAAAGGGATGAACCATGATTGAAACACAGATTTCGCGGGCGATCATCGAGGAGTATCGTCGCCGGGAGCTGGAACACCTGGAAAACGACGTGGTGATCGTCGGGGCGGGCCCGGCCGGCCTGGCGGCGGGCTTCTACCTGGCCAAGGCGGGCCTCAAGACCTTGATCCTGGAGAAACGGCTCTCCATCGGCGGCGGCATCTGGGGCGGGGCCGCCGGCTACAATGTGATCGTGGTCGAGGATACGGAGATTCTCGACGAGCTTGAAATCACCACGAGGAAGGCGAAGGGCCTGTACCTGACCGATGCCATTGAGATGGCGACCGGGCTGGCCTACCAGGCCCGGAAGGCCGGCGCCGAGATCATCAACCTCACCCAGGTCGAAGACGTCATCGTCAAGAGCAAGGCTGTCGAGGGCGTCGTGGTCAACAACACGGCCATCATGATGGCCGGCCTGCACGTGGACCCTTACTGCATCGCCGCCAAGTGCGTCGTCGATGCAACGGGCCATGCAGCCGAGGTGGTCGCCATGCTGCGTAAGCGCGATGCGGCCCTGTTTCCCGCAGGCATCCAGGAGGGTTTCATGGACGTGCGTACGTCGGAGGCCGGCGTGGTCGAGAAGACGGGCGAAATCTATCCCGGCCTGTACCTGGCCGGCATGTCGGTCGCTTCCGTACTCGGGCTGCCCCGGATGGGGCCGATCTTCGGAGGCATGCTCGATTCAGGCAAGAAGGTGGCGGAACTGATTCATGAGAAACTACGCGCTGCCAAGTCGTGATAAATGCCGGTCGATTATCCGGGCATGTCACGTCCCGGTCCACATCGTCAAGCACAAAGAGGCGGTCGCGAAGCTGGGTGTTTTCCTGGCCGAGAGGCTTGCCGCGCGCGGCATCACCGTGGACGTCGAGCTGGTCGAGCGGGCCTGCCTGCTGCACGACCTCTTTCGGGTCTGCGATTTCCCACTGGAAGACTTCAGTCGGTTCGAGCAGCCGGTGACGGAAGAGGACAAGACGCGTTGGCGCGGGCTCAAAGCCAAGCACGGTCACCGCCGGCACGAGGACGCGGCCGATGCCTTCTTGAAGGACGCCTACCCCGTCCTGGCGACGACGATCCGCAAGCATAGATACACCGCCCTACTGGACGAGAACGACAAGCCCGAGACGTGGGAGGAGAAGCTCGTCTACTACGCCGACAAGCGCGCGATGCACGACAGGATCGTGCCGCTCAAGGAAAGACTCGAAGAGGCCCATCGGCGTAGCGCCGCGATCCTGGCCAAAGCAGGCAAGCCTCGGCCCATCGACACTGAGAAGGAAGTCGACGCGCTGATCTTCCTGCTCGAAGAGGAGATCTTTCGCGAAATCGGTCTCGATCCCGATGAGGTCATCGATGAGTTCATCGACCGCTATACGCCCAGCGGCAAATCGTAGCCTGCGAACGGGCAAGGGCGAATGCGGCGCGTTGGTAGTGTGCCCGTAAGGGCATAGGCACGCTCGATATGAGAAACGCCTGACGGCGTCATTACGAACGCGGTGCGTCGTACAGGCCGAAGCCGTCGTGGTGCTTGGCAGTGAGGATGATCATCTTCATGCCCGCATCCTTGCAGGTCCGGACCCACTGGCGGACGTCGAGTTGGGTGGGATTGAAGAGCGCCTCATCCTCGGTCCCATCGCCCCACTCCCTGTCGGTGAAGGCATTGACCGTGTAATGGATGAATCCGATGAGCTCCAATGGCTGCCAAGCCAACTGTTGCGGCGAGGGTCCGACGTTGGCCGCTTCGCAGATCAGTAGTTTACGTTGGAGTTTGTCCGCGGTCCAGATCCAAGGCCCATTGGCATCTTGGGCCGCACAGAAGGCCGGCGCCATGATACAGACAGCAACAGGAGCCCATAGGAATATGCCCGATCTACGCTGAGGTTGTCGAAGGCTCGTGGGGTTTCCCCTCTTCCTTGAGTTGCCTCCAACTGGGGCGGCACGTTGCCAAAACCCCTGAAATCGCGGTGACCGCAACCATAACCGCGAAGGTGACGGTCGTAAACCAATAGGCCCACGCCGCCGTAGGGGCATGGGCCATCTTTATCAAGACCGTGCCGATGGCAAACGATTGCGTCAGCATCTTGAGCTTGCCCGATGCCGTCGCCGCGAAATTGACCCCTTTCGCTTCGGCGATGTGACGCAGAATGGTGACGTAGACCTCCCTGGAAACAAGCACGGCAACCACAAACCAATGGATGAGAGCCAGGGCAACCCCGGACAAACCAAACAGCTTTGGCTCTCCGATAACGGCAAAACAAATAAATGCCCCACAGACAA
>CAYNQP010000410.1:0-4189 GCA_964399325.1 uncultured Pirellulales bacterium | reverse complement strand
CGATGCGTCGTTGAGCCGCCAGTCGAAGTTCGTATACTCGATGGAGTAGTTCTCCACTTCGAGAAAGTAGACATCATCAGGTCCGAGATAGCGGGTGATGAAGTTCAGCACCGCTCGGGTCTCGGGCACACGGCTCTTGAACTTCTTGTCCGTCCCGTAGCGCGCGACGAATTCCTTGCCGCGCCAAGCCGGCTTGAAGAGGGCCGAGAGATAGACAACGCCCTTGTTCCGGTCGATCCTGAATCCCTGGCCGTCGGCGAGGAAGGCCTTGACCTGCTCGTTGAGCTGCCCGTCAAGCTCCTTGCCCCGGTACGGCGTGCGGCGCAGCGGCGGACTGGACCGACCCGCATACGTAGTCGCCAAGAAGGCACGCGGATCGCCGAATGTCTTGCCGAAGAAACGCCGCTCCACCTCGCCCAAGGTGAACTCCTCGTCCATCACGATGAATCGATAATTGCTCCAAATTCCTTCGATGTGACGGATATCGCTGGGGGGCCAGGTCAGTCGCAGCCACCACGAGGATTGAATGGGGTAGTTGCGGGCGATGATATCGAGCATCTTCAGGTTGTAGACATTGATCCACAAAGCCAGCTTCTCGTCCTGCGTCCATTTCTGGTAGATGCCGGGGTCGAGCTCATCGGGTTGGGCCAGAATCTCCCTCAGCAGTAGTCTCTTGCGTCGCAGGCTGTCGTAGTCCACGCGTCCGTCCGGCCGAACATACTCCTGCAGTAGCTCGGTGTATTCCTGGTAGAAGGAGGCGGCGTCGTCCGGTTGGACATCTTCGGCCTGCACGGCCTCCGGGGACAGCCGAATCTCCATGGGCTCGTTTGGCTCGGCCGAGACGGGCTCGATCGGCTCAGCCGGAAGTGCTTCGTTAGGCTCGGCTGTAGGGGGGGCGCCTGGATCGCTCTCATCAGCTTGCTCCGGCTCCGGGGTGGCAGCCTGGTCCGGTTGCCCGGTCTCTTCACGGGCCGTTGTCTGGGGCCTCTCGCTCGCGGCAGGCTCATTCGGTTCGGCAGACGCGGGCTGGTCCGCGCGGAGTGACTCGGCCTCGTTCGGTTCGGACGCGGTCCGCAGCGGCTCAGTGGCCTCCAGGGGTGAGGTGCCGCTTTCGTTCGCTTGAGTTGTCGGCCTGATGAGCGGCGCGATTGGGTCCGGCGGGGTCGGCGGCTCGGACGGTACGCCCGCACAGCCGGCCGACGCCAACAGAAGGCTCACGAGCAGATAAATCGCCATCCACAGTCTGGTCATCCAAGGTCCCCGGTAAGACTTCGCATCAAACAGCCACGAGAAACGTCCAAGATAAGGTATAAGACGACAAAGGCAAGGTTTTGTTCGCGGCAAAGCACACGGCACAGGGACGAACATGGACCTTCACGGACTCGCACGGACGGTTCTGCCTGGGTCTGTCCGTACGCGTCTGTGTTTGTCCGTTCCGGTCCGGGTATGGGTCTCGCGGCTTGGCCCAAATTCGCTTGACATAGAGCCCTCAGGACGTTAAACTGGATAAGTTATGGGTGGTCTCTTGAAAGGAATGCTTACGAGATGAAGTTGAAAAGCGCGGTTTCTGTCATCCTCGTCGTCGGTGTTGTCCTGGCGGTCTTTTCGGTTTCCAAGGCGGTTGTCGATCTCCGGCGGATTGAGGAGGTCACCAAGAAAAACGTCCTGACGCCGGCGGACTTGCAGGTTATCGACGAGTTCATGCGCGACGCCGTCACGGATCTGGTGCGAACGGAAGATTTCACGTCGGTCTCCAAGACGCGCAGCATCATCCTCAACCACCAGGCCGACAAGGCCCAGCCCAGCGCTCAGGCGCAGTATGCACAGCAGTTCTCGGAGTCCGCCTACCGACAAATCGGCGCGGCGATCCAGGAGGCTGACGCTCTGCCCAATGAGAGCAAGCGGTTCAAGGTGATCACGAATCTCCTGATCCTTGCCGAGAGCCTCAAGGACCCGCGACTTGTCGATCTGGCGATCGGGCAAATTCGCCGGGAGAACGGCCCGGTGCGCTATTGGGCCATCCGAGCCGCCGCGGACCTCGAGCTCTGGTCCAACCTGAGCCAGAACCAGGCCGCCGCCGCGCCATTGGCCACCCGGATCCTCAGCGAGTGCAGCCAGGTTGCCGCCGGCAGCAGGGCCGAAGTGCTGCGTCTGATGGCGGAGTTCGCGGGGCGATTCGATACCGCGGACGCCGAGAAGCTGCTCGCAGGCGTCGCGGACGCTCGTATCGCCGGCTATGCCGCGTGGACCGTCAGCTACGAGCTCGTGGACAGCGCCATCCTCGAGCGGCTCTGCGACAAACTGACGGCGGGTGAAACCGCCGATCCGCAGATCGCCAAGCGCTTCGCGCAGTTGTATTCGTTTGCCATCCAACGCTTCATCAAGGGCCGGCGCCTGGACATCCTCAATGATACGTCCAGGGACTATCTCATCTCGGTGCTCGTCGGGACCGAGCAGAATTGTCTGGGCCGGCTGCTCGGCTCGCCCGCGGCCACGATCACCCGACTCATCCAGGCCAACGATCTGGTGGGGCTACAGGCCGAGCACGACAGGCTCTTCGGAGCGCCGGGCCGGCCGGGGCTGTTGCCGACCAAGCTCAACTTCACCTATGGTCCCGACGGCCAGACGCGACCGTCCCCGATCCTCCTGTCCGACCCGCCTCAGCGACCAACGTCACCGGAGTTGTAGCTGCACCGTATGCGCCGGGGTTGCGGCAAACTTCCCAGCCAAGCCTGTAATAGGTTGACAGGCATGGTCCCGATTTGATACACTACATATCAGCCAAAGGGAGGCAGAATTCTGGTGATTCGCCCCCTCTGTGTGCGCGAACAACACGGACAACAGTTTTTTTGTCATGCGGACTGAACCTGGGGGGGCGGAGAATCGAGCAATGGTGCCAGTCAACTCCCACGGGGCCCTGCGGGCTATCCCTTTCCTGATCGCGGTCTGTTTCGTCGCTCTTCCTGCACTGGCCAATTATGGTGGCGGGACGGGAGATTCCGACGATCCCTATCTGATCTGCACTGCCGCGCAGATGAATGCCATCGGGGCGACTCCGGCTGATTGGGACAAGCACTTCAAGCTCATGGCGGATATCGACCTGTCCGGGTTTGACGGTAACGAAGGCAGACCTGTATTCAAGATCATCGCCCCGGATTCGACCCCGACCACCGCCGGTTTTCAGGGGACTCTGTTCACCGGGGTCTTTGATGGCAATGGTTACTCGCTCTCGCATCTGACGATCACCGGCGAGGGATGCCTCGGGCTGTTTGGCGCCCTGGGACCTGGGGCCAGGGTCAGCGGGCTGGGCGTGGAGGAGATCAGCATCACGGGCTCACGCGGACCTGTCGGCGGTCTGGTGGGTGACAATGGAGGGAGTATTCTCAACTGCTACAGCACCGGTGAGATCAACATCGGTGGCAGCGATATCGATAACGCCAACGTAGGTGGCCTGGTAGGCAGTAGCGGCTACAGAGCGACGATTGTCAACTGCCACAGCACCTGCGACGTCACAGGGCTCGATGGGTCAGGTACGAGCTTCGGCGGTCTTGTCGGGTGGAATCAGGGCAGCGTTCTCCATTGCTACAGCACGGGTTCGGTTGGTGGCTATGACACTGACACGACGGGCTTCGGGGGACTTGTCGGCACCAATGCAGGAAGTGTGATTGGGTGCCGCAGCGCCGGATCGGTGACGGCCAACGGCAATGTGGGGGGCCTTGCAGGCGACAACGGCGGTCGAACGATCAACTGCTTCAGCACCGGCCCGGTGAGTGGAAACCAGCGCGTGGGTGGACTTATCGGATACCACAAGGGTTACGCCGACAACTGTTACAGCATCGGAAAGACCGTTGGCGAGAGCCAGAGCAGTGTCGGCGGGCTCATGGGTGTCTCGAACGCCACAGCCATTGTGAGCCAGTGTTTCTGGGATACGGAGGCTTCCGAGCAGGACCAGAGCGCAGCAGGAGAAGGCAAGACGACTTCACAGATGCAGGATATCGGCACCTTCTCGGTGGCAGGCTGGGATCTCTTGGGGGTCCGAGAGGATGGTCTGCACGAGATCTGGCTGATGCCTGAGTCGGGTAGTTACCCGTCACTGAGCATCTTCCGCGAGTACACACCCGTTCAACTCACCGGCCGGGGGACAGCGGAAGACCCCTACCTGATCCACGATGCCAATGAACTGGGGGCG
>CAYNQP010000409.1:0-4199 GCA_964399325.1 uncultured Pirellulales bacterium | reverse complement strand
TTGGTGCAAGGGCTATCAAGGATGAAGGTGGCATGATCATAGCCCAGGATCCTGCATCCACCGGACATGACAGCATGCCACGCAACGCCATCGACACCGGTCTGGTAGACTATATACTGTCTCCAGCTGAGATGCCGGCCCAGCTCATCGCCTACGCCGCCCATGCCTTCGGCAGAATGCCCCGGCCTGCCTCCCCCCCGTCCCCCAGGCCCGAGGACATGCTGAAGAAGATATGTGTCCTGTTGCGGGAGCAGACCGGCCATGATTTCTCCGGCTACAAGCAGAACACTCTCATGCGCCGCGTCGAGCGGCGCATGGCCGTCAACCAGATCGAGCGATCGGAGGACTATCTGTGTTATTTGCGGCAGACCCCGACAGAAGGCCAAGCCCTCTTTCGCGACCTGCTGATCGGCGTAACCAACTTCTTTCGCGACCCGGAGGCCTTTGCCGCCCTGGAAACGCAGGTCATTCCGCAACTCTTTGCCGGAAAGCCCGCCAGCGCACCGGTGCGGGTGTGGGTCTGCGGGTGTTCCACCGGCGAAGAGGCCTATTCCGTCGCTATCCTGCTGCGGGAGCACCTGGACACCCTGAAGAAGGCCTTCAAGGTCCAGGTTTTTGCCACCGATGTTGACCTGCAGGCCATTGAGCGGGCCCGCGCCGGGGTCTATCCCGCCAACATCGCCTCCGACATCTCGCCCGAACGGCTGTCGCGTTTCTTCATCGAGGAGCCAGGCGGCGCCTACCGTGTCCAGAAGGCTGTCCGCGATCTCCTGATTTTTTCCAATCAGGACGTGATCAAAGACCCGTCGTTCTCCAAGCTGGACCTGATCAGTTGCCGCAACCTGCTGATCTATATGGACGGGGAACTGCAAGGAAGACTCATTCCCCTGTTCTACTATGCCTTGAATCCGCGGGGCATGCTCTTTTTGGGCACGTCCGAGACGGTGGGCCAATTCACGACCCTTTTTGCCCCGGTGGACCGCAAACGGAAGCTCTATCAGCGCCGAGAAGACATTGCCGGCGTACCCCGCCCGGCCCTGGGCGGACTTAGGCGACCCTGGTCGAAACCGGCCGAACAGGGGCAGGCGGTCCCGCATATAGACACAGTCGATCTGCGCGGGCTGGTCGAGCAGACCCTGCTGGCGCACTACGCGCCGGCCGGCGTACTTGTCGATCGCCGCGGCGAGATCCTGCATGTCTACGGCCACACCGGCAAATACCTGGAACCGGCCCCCGGCAATGCCGGAGTGAATATCCTGCCTATGGCGCGGGAAGGGCTGCGGCCCGCGATGATCGCCGCTCTGAACCGAGTGGTAACGCAGAAGGAGCCGGTGTGCTACTCGGGACTGCGGGTCAGGACCAATGGCCAGGTCATCACGGTCAACCTGATTCTGCGACCGGCGGTAAACTCCGGCGGCTCAATCTTGCCGGGACGGTTCCTGGTCATCCTGGAGGAGACGCCGGCCCTGGCTCCGCCGTTGGACGAGGGGCTGCTTGCGGCTGACGCCGACGCACCGGCCAGCGAGCATGACAGCCGCGTCGTCGCGCTCGAGCAGGAGTTGCGGGCCAAGGACGAATACCTTCGGGCCACCCTTGAGGAAATGGAGACCTCAAACGAGGAACTCAAGTCCGCCAATGAGGAGTTGCAGTCGGTGAACGAGGAACTGCAATCGACCAATGAGGAACTGGAGACCTCCAAGGAGGAGTTGCAGTCGATCAACGAAGAGCTGGCCACGGTCAACGCCGAGCTGCAAACCAAGGTGGCCGATTTCTCACGCGCCAACAACGATATGAACAATCTGCTGGCCAGTACAGGGGTGGCAACCGTCTTTGTGGACCATCAACTCCGCATTGCCCGGTTCACGCCCAGCGCCACCCAACTGATCAACCTGATCCAGACCGATATCGGCCGACCGGTGGGCCACATTGTTTCCAACCTGGCGGGCTACGGACGCCTGGTTGAGGATCTACAGGCCGTGCTGGACGATCTGACGCCCCGGGAGGCAGAAGTACGGACCCACGCGGGAGTGCGGTTCCTGATGCGTATCCGGCCCTATCGCACCCACGAGAACGTGATCGAAGGCGCGGTGATCACCTTCATGGACATTAGCGAGATCACACGAACCGGCAAGGACAACGAAGAGTGAGGAAGAGGAGTTACCGTATGAATGGCCCCAATGACAAAGGCGATCATGCGGGCATCCCTGCGCCGGACAAAGGGCAATCCCTACGCCGGCAGGCCGAGGAAAAAGCCCGGACCACGGAGAGTTTGGACCGGGAGGTGCTCGGACCCGAAGAAGCCCGGCGGTTGCTCCATGAACTGCGGGTGCACCAGATCGAATTGGAGATGCAGAACGAGGAACTGCGCCGGGCCGAGGCGGAACAGGAGGTCTCGCGGGCGCGATACTTCGACCTGTACGATCTTGCTCCGGTGGGCTATTGCACCCTCAGCGAGAAGGGGCTGATCCTGGAGGCCAACCTCACCGCCGCGGCCCTGCTGGGCGTGGGCCGGGACGTGCTGGTCAGGCAGCCGGTAACCCGATTCATCCTCAAAGAGGATCAGGACATCTACTACCTTTTCCGCAAGCAACTCTTCGAAACGGGCGCGTCGCAGGTCTGCGAGTTGCGGATGCTGCGGCCCGACGGCGCCGTCTTCTGGGTGCGTCTGGAAGCGACCGCCGCGCAGGACATCGACGGCGCCCCCGTGTGCCGCGTCGTGATGAGCGACATCACCGAGCGCAAGCAGCTTGAGGAGAAAGAGAAACGCGCCAAGGATCTCGCGGCGCTCAACGGCTGCATTCAGCGGCTCACCGAAAGCCTGGACCTCACACAGGTGGCTGAGCAAATCACCCGCGACTGCGTACAGACTTTCGGCGCAACCATGGCCTGGCTGTTGCGTACCGAACCTGACGGTTCTATGGGGAATATGAATTACTTTCCGCCCCGCCTGTCGTATCCGGCACAGGTCGCTATCCGCTGGGATGACAGCCCGCTGGGGCGGGGCCCCACCGGCCTTGCTGTTCGTGGCAGAGAGCCGGTGGTTTTTGCCGATCTGGCTACGATGTCCGACTATGTCCCCTGGCGGGGGCCGGCCATGGAACACGGTTTCGTCACAAGCTGTGCGGTTCCGCTTGTCAACAAAGAGGGAGTCTTTGGCTGTCTCAACCTATATAGCAGCCAGCAAGGGTTCTTTTCGCCGGAGCGGGTAGACTTCTTTCAGACCTTTGCCAACCAGGCCACCGCCGCAATGGAAAATGCCCGCCTGGTCTCATCTCTGCAACAAGAACTCGACGGGCACCGACAGGCAGAAGAATCCCTGCGTGCGAGCGAGGAGAAGTACCGCGATCTTGTGGAAGACCTCAACGATGTGATCTTCACGGTCAGTACGGAGGGGATCATCACCTATGCCAGCCCAGTTGTGCGTCAGTTGATTGGGTATGCGCCTGCGGAACTGGTGGGACACCCGTTCGGCGAGATCATCCACTCCGAGGACCTGCCGGGGCTGGAGGGCAGCCTGCACGACACTCTTGAGAACCGCCGGGAACTGTGGGAATTCCGGTATTACACCAAAGATGGCCGGCTTCGATGGGCACGTACGTCGAGCCGCCCGGTTTCGGAGGGCGGCTTGGTCGTGGGAATCAGCGGGGTCTTCTCCGACATCACCGAGCACAAGCAGGCCGAGGAGGCGTTGCGGGAGAGCGAGGACAAGTTCAAGTACGTGTTTGACTATTCTGTCGTCGGAAAATCGATCGATCTCCCCAGTGGTGAAGTGCAGGTAAACAAGGCTTTCTGTCAGATGTTGGGGTACTATCAAGAGGAGTTCGCAAACCGTACGTGGCAAGAGATTACTCATCCTGACGATACGGAAGCGACACAAAGGGTCGTTGATGCACTTGTCTCCGGTGAGAGAGATACAGCAAGATTCACCAAGAGATATCTGCACAAGAACGGCTCCGTCGTCTGGGCGGACGCAAGCACGTCCTTGCGTCGCAACAAGCAGGGCGAACCGCTCTACTTCATGACCACCGTGAGCGACATCACCGAGCGCAAGCAGGCCGAGGAGGCGTTGCAGGAGAGCGAGGCAAAGTTCCGGGCACTGTTTGAGCACATGGCGGCGGGCTCTTGTTTTGACGAAATTGTCTATGAGGCAGGCAAGGCGGTTGACTACCGGGTTCTCGATGTCAATCCTTCCTATGAAA
>CAYNQP010000408.1:0-4200 GCA_964399325.1 uncultured Pirellulales bacterium | reverse complement strand
CACGCCGGGAAGATCGCGCAGGCCCTGTTTGTGGCTCGCAAGAAGGTGTCGTAGAGACGCAACATTTTGCGTCTCCAAAATCTCAGGAGAGAATGATGGCTAAGTGCTGCGGTAAAAACGCGGAAGAGCCGACACCGAACGTTGTGTGTAACGACGCTCCGAATGGCCCGGCGGCCTGGTTCAAGAACATGATCCCCAACTGCTACCAATACGCCGTCGAGGCGCAGGCCCAAGGCAAGCACATCGTGGGCATCATGTGCGAGTACACGCCGCGCGAATTGATTATGGCCGCGGACGGGGTGCCGGTGTGTCTTTGCGGAGGCTCGGCGGAGACGATCGGACCGGCCGAGGAGCACCTCCCGGCCAACCTGTGCCCGCTGATCAAATCGACGTATGGCTACAACATCAAGAAGAGCAATCCCTTCCTGGAGATGGCCGAGCTATTGGTGGCCGAGACGACCTGCGACGGCAAGAAGAAGATGTACGAGCTGTTGGCCGAAACCAAGCTGCTGATCGTGCTCGAACTTCCGCAAAAGCAGGATGACCGCGACGCCTTCGAGCACTGGGTCAAGGAACTGCGCAAGCTCCGCGCCGAGCTTGAAGACCACTTCGGCGTGACGGTCGCCGATGAGAAGATTCGCCAGGCCATCGGCACCATGAACCGCGAGCGGCAGTTGCGGCGTGAGTTGGCCGAGTTGATGAAATCCGACACGCCGCCGTTCACGGGAAAGTAGTTGCTGGACTTCAAGGGCAGCATTTCAGGAATTGAGGCGGATCTCCAGCAGTACACCGAAGCATTGAAGCTCTTTGCAGACTCAGTTCGTAGTGACGCCGTAAGGCGTTCGTCTCTATGCCCTCACGGGCACACTACAAACAGATCGTCTCCGGTGCGCGTCCTCATGACGGGCGTGCCCATTGTCCACGGCGCCGAGCGCGTGCTGGACATCGTCGAATCCTCCGGCGGTCTGACCGTGTGCATGGAGAATTGCACCGGGCTCAAGCCGATCTGGGACGATGTGGACGAGTCGGCCGACGACCCGATCCTGGCCTTGGCGCAGAAATACTTCCAGATCCCGTGCTCGGTCATGACGCGAAACGACCGTCGCCTCGACCTGATTCGTCAGATGGTCGAGGCGTATCGCCCGCAATGCGTCATCGACCTGATCTGGCAGGCATGCCTGACCTATGACGTGGAGTCCTATCGCGTCAAACGGTTCGTCGAGGAGGAGTTTGGGCTGCCGTACCTGCGGATTGAGACGGACTACTCCCCGTCGGATTCGGCCCGTATCGCGCTGCGTGTTGAGGCGCTCTTCGAGACGGTCCGGCAACGGTAGGAGTGCGCCAAGCCATGACGAAGGTCCTCTACACATCGCCCTATGTCCCTGCCGAGTGGATCGCCGCTCATGGCCTGGAGCCTGTGCGCGTGAGGCCCACGCGAACGGGCCAGGCGCCGGCCGCGCTGGACCGGCAGGGCGTGTGTCGCTTCGTCCGGAGCTTTGTATCGAACGTGCTCGCCTGGCCTGGCTCAGCGGCCCTCGTCATGACGACGACCTGTGACCAGATGCGCCGGGCCTTTGACCTGGTGGCCCGTACCAGCCCGGTTCCTGCCTTCCTCATGAATGTCCCAAGCACGTGGCAGAGTGTCATGGCCAGGGGACTGTACCTGGACGAGCTGGACCGCCTCAGCGGCTTCTTAGTACGCACCGGCGGCGCTCGACCTTCGAGTGAGCAGTTGATCGCGGTGATGCTTGCGCATGACGAGAGCGACATGGCGTCGTCGACGCGTGGGTTGAGAACCCACCCTACAATTCCTGTGGCGCTGATCGGCGGGCCATTGTGCCGGGAAGACTTGGCGATATTTGACATGATTGAAAAATGCGGGGGGTGTATGGTGCTTGATGCGACTGAGAGCGGCCTGGGTGGGTTGCGTCGCGCGTTCGACCGCCGCCGTCTGCGAGAGGGGCCGCTGCTCGAATTGGCGGATGCGTACTTCGACGGGATTCGCGATATATCACGGCGGCCCAACGATGGGTTCTACGAATGGCTCCTGCGCGAGTTGGCCGCGGGCGGCATTCGCGCCGTCATCGTACACCGGCATCTCTGGTGCGATCTTTGGCATGCAGAGGTCGAGCGATTGCGAGAGAAGAGCGGTCTGCCCGTGCTCGACCTGGACGCCGGCGCCGGCGAATCGACCGACAGCAGCAGAAACCGCACCCGGATCGGCGCGTTCATGGAGATGCTGACGTGAACGAGGCTCCCCGACAACTGACTCTCGAAGAATGGGACCTGCGTTACCGGCAGTTGGAGCAGGCCGGACTGGTCCAGCCCTGCTATGGCGGTCCCCTGAGCCGGCATCTTCATGAGGGGGACTATCGCCTGTCCAAGCTGCGTTACGACAACTCACCGGCCGCTTTGCGCTTGTGGAACTTCCTGCTCACTGAAGAAAACCGCCTCTACGCCGCACGCAAATCCGGCGCGAAGATCGTCGGGACCATGAAAGACTTGGGCACGGTCCCCGTGATGGCGTACGCGTTCGAGAACGTCGTTGCGTTCTATCCGGACGGCGCGTGGTGGATTCCCTGTGTGATGGAACTCAGCGCGGGCCTGCTGGAGATTGCCGATTCCCTGGGCATCGACGAATCATTCTGCCCCGTGCGAGCGATGCTCGGGGCCTTTGTCACGGGTTGTCATTTTCCGATCCCCGATCTACTGGTCTGTGGCGTCGGCGCGACCTGCGACGATTTCTCCGCCATTGCCCAGCGGCTCGAAGACCTCGGGCACCACATTCTCTGGTGGGAGATTCCGCACCGGCGCGCCCCGGAAGACCACGAAGCGGCGGTGCGATTGCCGGGCGGATCTTCGGCTCCGAGAAGTCAGGTCGAACTGGTGAAGTCAGAATTGCTGCGCGTGAAGGCCTCGCTCGAAGACCTTGCGGGCCAGTCGCTTGACGACGTTGCACTCGGCGAGGGCATTGCGAAGGCCAATCAGATTCGCCGATGCCTGGCCGAACTGCGCGACGCGGCCTATACCGCGGAGCGTTGTCCCATGCCGGCCCTGGAAATGCTTATTGCGGAGATGTTGGCGATTCATTTTTGCTCCGACCGCGACGAATGCCTCCGTGTGCTCGAAGCGCTGCTGTCGGAGGTGCGACAGCGCGTCTCGGCCGGTGTGGGCGTGCTCGATGAGGATGCCGCCCGGGTTTTCTGGGTCAATCCCGTGGCGGATCTGCGTGTGATGAATCTCCTGGCCGAATGCGGTGGCCGGGTCTGCGGCACGGAGTATTTCTTCACCCATGCCCTCGATCCGATCCCGGAGAATGTACCCCCGATGGATGCTCTCGCGGCCGCGGCCTTGGCCGACCCGATGGTGGGCTCATCAATCGACCGGGCCGAGCGCATCTGTCGTGACGTCCTGCGATTTGGTGCCGAAGCGGTCGTTATCTCACGCATCCCGGGCGCCAGCCATTGCGTGCTGGAGGGCTGGACCATTCAGCAAGTCGTTCAGGATAAGATCGATATTCCCATTCTGGAAATCGAGGTGCCGCCGGTGGCGGACGCGATGGCCCCCAGGTTGCGCACGTGCCTTGAGGCGTTGGTGGAAACAGTTATACAACGGAGAACGAAATGATTGGCGCCGGAATCGACGCGGGTTCACGAACGATCAAGATGGTGCTGCTGGATAGGGACAGTGGCACGGTGCTGGGCCGGGGATTGTCGGGCTAGGTAATCGAGCAATCCACGCTGGCCCAGTCTCTCTTCAGGAGCATCTTGAAGGACACCGGCATCGCTCGGCGGGACGTCCAGCGGGTGGTCGCTACCGGGTACGGCCGGAACGCCGTTGACTTCGCCGACACGACGATAACCGAGATCACCTGTCACGCGCGGGGCGTGCGCCATCTCGTTCCTGATGTCGCCAGCATTGTCGATATCGGCGGCGAGGACAGCAAACTCATCCGCCTGGACGGCAACGGCAGGGTGCGCGACTTTGCGATGAACGACCGCTGCGCCGCCGGGACCGGGCGTTTCCTGGAGGTGGTGGCCGACCGGCTGGCCGCGAGTCTCGTTGACCTCGGCGACATGGCGGCGCGAAGCCAGACGCCCGCCGCGATCAGCAGCATGTGTGTGGTGTTTGCCGAGACCGAGATCATCGGACTGCTGGCCGCACACACTCCGCGCGAGGACATTGTGGCCGGTGTGCAGG
>CAYNQP010000407.1:0-4218 GCA_964399325.1 uncultured Pirellulales bacterium | reverse complement strand
CAGAACGACAAGCACTAATGAAACGAAGAGGTCCGTGCCATACGGCTTGGCTTCGGCGGCATACCGCATCCCAGGGTAAGACACCGCGAAGAATGCAACGCAGAACAGACGCGCCGTGCCGCGCATCACGCGCGAAACCAAGTGATAGAAAAGGAACAAACTGGCGATGCTGCACACGAATGGAACCAGCCGGAGAGCCGTTTCATTGAAGCCGAACACGATCGTGACGGCCTTCTGGACCCAGAGAAACAGCCCCGGCGCCACCTGGTGGTACTCGAGGGGGCCCAGCAACTCTCGGAAGCCACGCTTGAACACGCTGACACAGAGGAAACACTCATCTTCCCACAGCGGAAAAAGCAGAAAGTACCGGATGCTTCGCGCTAGAATCCCAAACGCGAGAAAGCCCCATATCCACTGTCGAGAATTGGGGAACAACTCACATTCGGCCGATTCCCTGGGGATCCATGCCGGATCGCCGAGCAGGTTCTCATGTGCATCCGCCGGACGCTTCATCCATCCATCTCCTGTCACGTCGTGGGAACAGGCCGGGAAACCTGGTATTGTTACTCTGCTTGAATGCTATCAGGGGCAACCAGAGGGAACCCCGTCACAAGGGCTACGTTGACACAGGCCGCCGCTGTGGACGGTCGACGGGCTTATTGACCGCGACGATTCTCGCGCCGGTCTGCGTCGGGTAATCGGACCGACGGTGAGGATTGCCGGCCTGTCTGATCGTCAGGGGAAAGCATCGCATTTGTGGAAAGACAGACGTAATCTTCTCCATCGCGAGGTCCCGGTCTTCGGCGCTGCGCGCAACAAACTGAGCGGTTCCATCGCCCTGGCTTCCCACCCCTTTGCCGCCGTAGACGTGAGGCTGAATCTGCTCCAGGCCGAGAACACGGTGGAGAAGCGGAGCCGCCAGTTCGCCTATGGAATGGATCGCGACCATGCTGTCAAAGATCTGCTGAGCCTCGGCCATGAGCCGGCCCAGTTCATCGGCCTGGCCCCGTTGGAGCAATTGGAATGCCTGGCGGACAATGGCCTCGTTTCGCGGCCCCAGGGCATCCTGCAGATTCCCCTCCTTGAGATAGTGATCGTGCAGGTCCTTGAGGATGGCCACCGTGTCTTTTTTTCCTGCCAGATCGACGTAGAAGAGAAACAAGTCCTTCTGCGCAAACGCCGGTTCAATTCGCACGTTTGCGGATTTCTCAAGAACAAGCAACACCGGAACGCTGCCATAGATGCACGCCTGGTCCATGCGACCGCACTGACTGCCAGTCAGGCGTTCACCTCGATAAGAAAGCTCCATCAACTCGTGCGGAAAGAGATTGAGGTTGTAGCACTCGTTGAAGGCCTTGGCCACCAGAATGCAGACGGCGGCAGAGCTCGAGACGCCTCTTTTCAGCGGAAGCTCCATATCCACGATCCTGATATCGAGTCCTCCAGGCAGGCTCTCGCGCTTGAGAATCTCGTAGGCCACCCCGGCGCAGTATCGAAAGAACTCGTTCTCGTCGCTGGCGGCCGCCAACAGCGTCTCGGGCTTCCACAAGCATGTCATCTGGCGGGTACGCCCGCTGGGCCGGCCTGTTTCGTCGGGAACCAGAGTCTCGACAGAAAAGGCGTCGTTGCGTCTTACGACCGCCTTCATCGCCTGGTCGGTGCCCACGACGATGCAGTGACCCCGATGGATTCCGTATTCGGCGGCCCAATCCGAGTGCTCTCCAAAGAGGCAGAGACGTCCCGGACTACAGACCTGCACAACGGGATCATCACATGTTTGGCCCTTTTTGCCGTCCAACATCACTACAACGTTCCTTCTTGGCCCAAGGCCACAAGAGTTCGCAGATACCCCTTCGGAGTTCCCATATCATAGGCCCTTCCCTGGATGCGACACAAGAAGTATTCGCCGGGATGCTCGTCCAGCAGTCGGTGCTGTCCGGCCGCCAATTCGACCTCGCCCCCCCGCTTCTCTGCGGCTCGGCCGGCCTGCTCAATGAATCCAAAGATGTCCGGCGTGAAGAGATATACGCCGCAATGCCCCAAGAACCTGCCCACAGGCAGGCCCTCAGTGACCAGACGCTCTTGCGCCACGGCCGGATCGGGCTTCTCCACGAAGTCAAAGCAGCGATAGATGTTGTCGACAACATGCCGACCGGCCGCGACACCGACCTCCGAGACTCCGTCGGCAGCGACCTCATGCACACCGATCATTGCCTTTCCTGCCATCTGATCGAACGCGTGAAGCACCTGTGTGAGACACGGCTCGGCCCCTGCGTCAGGTACGGTGATATGATCGCCCAGCAGGATAGCAAAGGGTTGGTCACGAATGAACCGCCTGCTCTGCAGCACAGCGTCGCCGAATCCTCTCGGTCCGTCCTGTTCGACATACATGAGTCTGCGGGGCAGCGTACCCCGTTCCGGCGGGCTTACGCCGTCGAGATATGCCTCAATGAGCCGGCGTTGACCGGCGGAGACCACCAGGACGACCTCATCAATCCCGGCGTTGCACACCTGCTCCAGCAACACGTGGAGTACGGCCTTGACCCCGGTACTCCCAAGAACCACTGGAAACAGGGCCTTGGGCAGCACGTGTGTCATCGGCATAAGCCGCGAACCCGCGCCCGCCACGGGTATCACCACCTTTCGAATTGGGCAAGTCACCTCTGCTTCTCCGCTATCGATGCTGCTTCTGGAAAAAAGGCCCACGCTATCACGTCCGATGCCCTTTTTCTGCGGGGTCCCGAGACGGCTTCCAGTGGCGGTAGCGCCAGAGAGCCCTCAGCGTTGGCACACCGTCCAGGGGTGAGAGCTTTTTGTTCTCGTACCGCGCCGTATAGCTGATGGGCATCTCGCGGATGGTCAGTCCCCTGCGCAGCAGTTTGGCGGTAGTCTCGGCCTCAACGTCAAAGCCGCGGCATTCCAGATCCAGGGCGACGGCAACTTCGCGCCGCATCATCTTGTAGCAGGTCTCCATGTCCCTCAGAGACTGTCCATACATCATGTTTGTAGCCCATGTCACGAAGTGATTGCCCCATCGCATAATGGCCTTCTGTGTCTCCAGAGAACGCACGCCATATACGACGTCTGCCTCGCCGCGCTCAATTGGCTGGATCAAACGCAGGAAATCGTTCGGATCGTATTCGAGGTCCGCGTCTTGCACGACCACGATGTCGCCCGAGGCAACATCGAAGCCCGCCCGTACCGCCGCCCCTTTGCCCCGGTTGGTCGCATGGCGGATCGACTTCAGGCCCGACGCGGCCAATCGGTCGATGATCTCAGACGAGCCGTCGGTAGACGCATCATCGACCAGGAGAAGCTCTTTCTCAAGGGGCACGGCCTGGACCCGCTCCACCACGGTCATGATCGTGTCCACCTCATTGTGGACCGGTATGACGACCGAAAGCATCATAGTACCTCCGTGAGAAACCACCATTCAACCCCAACGATACTCTGAAAAACACGGCAGTCACCGGATACACCTCCGCGCAACGGGATTCGCCTTGCCCACCTGCCCTGATAATGATGGGCCAACGCGTGTAGGTGGGATTATGGCAGAATGCCCGGAACATGTAAAGTGGGTGGGGATTCTTTTGGCGGACTACCGCCGGCAACCAGCAACAAAGGCATGCTCCAAGAGCACAGTTGCCGCTTGTCTTGGCGCCGACCGGCAGTGACTTCACCACCCGTTTCGAGGTCAACCATGCCGACGATGCGTTACAGGCTTCTACGCACTGGTCACATGAGCACGCTACGGATTCGGCTCCAAGCCAACCACCTTCAGCACGACGCCGGCTGTGCCACAGGGACCAAGGGCAGAACTGGCCAGGACATATACCGTCGCCGTCCCTGTCCTGCCCCATTCCCTTGACAAACAGCCCCAAGGGATCGGATTGGCTACCGATGAGCAACTCCTGAATCTGTCCTGTGAACAGGTCTGCGACAAACAGCCAGCCCCTCACGCTGGCGCCATGTAGAAAATCACCGATATACATTGCCTTCATACCCCGCGCCAATGGTGGTCTCGGCAGTCGCAACACCACTGCCCAAGAACGCCAAGAGCAACAACGTTATCGCACCGCTACTGAGTCTCTTCATGTCTTCCCCCTTAGGACTTATCCCCTGAACTTAGTGCCATTGACGATGTTAGGATTTCCCTTTTAGCCGCCGGTCAACGTCGGCGAGCCGCCGTCGCGTTGCAGGGCCGAAGGCTTTCGCAAC
>CAYNQP010000406.1:0-4219 GCA_964399325.1 uncultured Pirellulales bacterium | reverse complement strand
CCCGTTACGCGAGGGCCCGATAATGATTTGACCGACACCTGTGTGAAATGCTACAATGGGCCCTGATAAATTGCAGGACTTGGTTCGTTCCGGAGCCGATATACGGCATATGCGACATCGATTGGCGCACTTGACATGGCCCCGGGAGAAGCCTGCAAAGGGGAAGTGTCGGGCCTGCTGTTGTGAGCACCTTTTGGTTGAGGGTATCATCGATGACGAAAGCAACGTGGTTGTCTGGATTATTGACTCTCTTCTGCGTCTGTTCGCTGGGGGCCGCTGGACCGGTCATCAACGAATTCCTGGCCTCAAACAGCGGCGCCGCGCCTCTGGGCGGAGAACCGACCGTGGACCAGGATGGGGACTCCTCCGACTGGATTGAGATCTACAATCCGACGGTCCAGGCCGTTGACCTGAGCCAATGGTATCTGACCGACGATGCGGGCGACCTCAGCAAGTGGCGGTTTCCCGACGGGACCACGCTGGACCCGGATGGCTATCTCCTCGTCTTCGCCTCCGGCAAGAACCGGTTCGGCAGCGAGCTTCACACCAACTTCAAACTCAGCGCCGGCGGCGAATACCTGGCGCTGGTCGAGAGAGACGGGCGCACCGTGGCCCATGCATACGGACCCAGCTACCCCGAACAGTTGAGCGACATCTCCTACGGTCTGGGTCGATACGAGGCCACATTCGCCGGCCCCGGCTTGGCCGTGTCCTATCACGTGCCCGAGACACCCGATGCGGCGGTTGATTGGACATCGCTGAGCTTCGACGACGCGGACTGGTCAACCACTTCGGCCGGGCTGGGCTTTTCACAGGTCCCCCAGATGAGCAGCCGGGACATTGGCAATCCGTCGGTCCGAGGCGGTTATTCGATTGTGGAGGGTAGCTACGTCGTACAAGGCAGCGGCGCCGATATTTGGGGCGCTGCGGACTCCTTTCACTATGTCTATATGCAGCTCAGTGGCGACGGTGAACTTGGCGTCCGGATTCCTTTCATGGCCGGCACGAACAGTTGGGCCAAAGCGGGCGTCATGATTCGCGAGACGCTCGAACCCGGCTCCAGGCACGCGATGGAGGTAGTCACGCCGAGCAACGGTGTGGCCTTTCAGCGACGAACGACGACAAACGGAGCGTCGGCGATAGACGGCGGCAATGCCTTCAGGACGCCGTACTGGGTTCGTGTGGTCCGTCGCGGCAATTCCTTGAGCGGCTACTATTCCTCCGACGGAGTCAACTGGAACTTGCACGGCACCGAGATGATCGATATGGCGCACAACGTCTACATCGGGCTGTGCGTTACCTCGCACCTGGAGGGGGCACTCTGCAGTGCGGTGTTTGACAACCTGGCGCTCGGCACGAGTACGAACGACGCCCTGAAAGAACAGATGCTCGGCGTCAACGCATCGCTGTGGACCCGGATGGAATTCGGGGCCGATGAGACGGATGCCTTCGACTCGTTGCACCTGAGCGTCCAGTATGAGGATGGTTTCGTGGCGTATCTCAACGGTGTTGAGGTTGCACGAGACAATTTCACCGGCGCGCCGCGCTGGGATTCGGCCGCGGACAACGACCGGCCCGACACCTCCATGGGCGGGCCGGTTCCGTTCGATCTTTCCGATCGCACGGACCTGCTGCGCGATGGGCGCAACGTGCTGGCCGTCCAGGGACTCAACGACGACCGCGCCGATGAGGCTTTTCTGCTCTCGGTGGAATTGGCGGCGGCCTCCGATGAGGCCGTGCCGCAGTATCTTGTCACACCCACACCGGGCCGGCCCAATGTCTTCGCGGCGCTTGATCTGGCGGCCGACCCGCAATTCAGTCACACGCGTGGGCTCTACGAGGCTCCGTTCTCGCTCGCACTCTCGTGCGAGACCCCCGGCGTAACGATGCGTTACACGACCAATGGGACCGCTCCGACCGCCGCCAGCGGACAGATCTACGTCGGGCCCATCCCTATCAGCACAACGACATGCGTACGGGCCGCGGCGTTTCGGCCCGGATACCGATCGAGCGCCGTGCAGACGCACACCTTCATCTTTCTCGATCAGGTGCTGCACCAGCCGAACGACCCGCCGAGCTTTCCTTCGACGTGGGGCGCGACGGCCGCCGATTACGAGATGGACCAGGACATCGTCAATGCCTCGGCCTACCGTCTTTACGTCAAGCCCGCCCTGCAGAGCCTACCCACCATGTCACTGGTGATGAACGTGGACGATCTATTCGGCTCGAACGGCATCTACACGAACTGGAACAACAGCGGGATCAATTGGGAACGGCCTGGCTCCGTTGAGTTGATCTATCCCGACGGAACCGAAGGTTTTCACATCGACTGCGGCGTCGAAATCTACGGAGGCGTCGGACGACGCGAAGACAAGAAGTCATTTCAGTTGAGCTTCAAGCGGGACTACGGATCGACGAAGCTGCGGTATCCGCTCTTTGGCCCCGAGGCCACCGAGGAGTTTGACCAGCTTGTGCTGCGGGCCAATTTCAACGACGCCTATACCTGGGGTGGAAACCGCTCCCAATACATTCGCGACGAGTATGTTCGCCGGTTGCAGTTGGCGTTGGGCCAGCCTTCGCCGCATGGTAATTTCATACATCTTTATATCAACGGGCTGTACTGGGGGCTCTACAACCCAACGGAACGGCCCGAAGTCTCGTTTGCCGCCACGTATTTCGGCGGGGACAAGGAGGATTGGGACGCGCTGAACTCGGGGCAACCGATAGGAGAGAGCACCGGCACGACCTGGAACGCCATGATCGGCCTGGTGCGCCAGGGCATGGAAACGAACCTGGCCTACCAACGCCTCCAGGGCAACAATCCCGATGGGACGCCCAACCCGAGCTACCCGGACTACCTCGACATCGACAACTACATCGACTATCTGATTGTCAACTTCTTCGTCGGCAATGCGGATTGGCCGCACCACAACTGGTATGCCGCCATGAACCGCGTCGATCCTTCCGGCTGGAAATCGTTCTCGTGGGACGCCGAGTGGGTCGTCGGCATGAACTCGGACATCAACGCGAACCAGACGGGCGTCAACACCAGTCTTTGCGAGCCCTATGCCCGGCTGCGGGACAACAGCGAATTCCGCATGGCCTTCGCGGATCGCGTTCAGAAGTCTTTCTTCAACGGCGGGCCGCTTTACGTCGATCCGGCCCACCCCGCGTGGGACTCGGCCTATCCGGAGCGGAACCGACCGGCCGCGCTCTATGCCGAGCTGGCCGACAGGGTGGTATTGGCGATGTTGGGTGAGTCCGCGCGGTGGGGTGACGTCGTCAGCGGGGCGCCCTACACGCTCGCTCAGTGGGAGAGCCAGCGCGACTGGGTCCTGGGGACCTATATGCCCCAGCGGGCCGCGGTCGTGCTGAGCCAGCTCAAGAGCGTCGGTCTCTATCCTACCGTCGACACGCCGACCTTCCGTGTGGGTTCCGTAACGCAGCACGGCGGCTACAGCGCACGCAACGCGCCCCTGACCCTCAGCGCCGCGCAGGGGACCGTCTACTATACGACCGACGGCACCGACCCGCGTCTGCCCGCGTGGGCCTCGAACGACGGCGAGACGGTGACCCTCGTGGCCGAGAATGCGCCCAAACGCGTGCTGATCCCCAGCGTAGCCAATGGCGGGAACCTGCTGGGCAACAGCCCCTCGGGATTCGATGTCACGTACTACAAGGCGAATCGCACCGTCGACAATCTCAGCGTGGCCGAGCAGGTGATTGCCAATCGCGGCCTGCAAACGGCGACGGCCACCGAGTACGCCCCGGTCATCAACTACTTCAATACGGGCAGCCCGGGCAACTTCGCGGATGACCGCCCCTTCCCCGGCACGCCAGTGAATTCCGACGTCGAGGATTTCGTGATTCTCGCGACCGCCAAAATCCTCATCCCCACGCCGGGCGAATGGACCTTCGGCGTCAACAGCGACGATGGGTTCGGCCTGACCCTGACCGACGGCCGGAACACCTATAGCATGTCCTACCCCGACCCGCGCGGTCCTGCCGATACGCTCTCGACCTTCAACATCGCCCAGGCGGGACAGTACAGCCTGCGGCTGGTCTTCTACGAGCGCGGGGGTGGGTCCGAGTTGGAGCTGTTCGCGGCCCGCGGACGTTTCGGGGGCTTCAGCGCGCTGAGCTTCCGTCTCGTGGGCGACATCGCCGGCGGCGGATTGCAGGTCGGCGAGGGCAATATCTGGTTCACGAACTACTTCGA
>CAYNQP010000405.1:0-4235 GCA_964399325.1 uncultured Pirellulales bacterium | reverse complement strand
AAAATGGAGAATCGTTTTCAGCCAGATGAATGCCGTGTATTTGCAGCAAACTGGCTCCCCTCGCTCCGCAAAAAAAGTCGGAAAAGGAACTTTTTTTCATTTGATTTTAACACGTCTGCCGATAAACTCTCACAGGTATCAGACGGACGTGGTACAGGGTGTGGTACATAGAGGTTGCCGGAGATGAAAGCAAGAGACAGGCCGAGTGAGAGACTGGGCTTGATTGTTTTTTTTGTCGTGTGGTTGTAGTTGGCTAAAGTAGAAGGCCAGTGTGAGCGAAGTTATTGAAAGGGAAGTATTATGAAACGTTGGTTGATTCTGTTGTCTGTAGGTTGTTTGGCTTTTGCCGGCGCGGCAAACGCCTCCGTGCAAAAGGGTGACACTTCGATTGAGGCTTTGGGCGGCTTTCTGACCGAGAACTCCGCAACAGCGGGCGGCGGATCTGTCGACGTCTGGTTCGGGAGCGGCGCCGTCGGCTATTTCGTGACCGACAACATCCAGGTCTCCGGCGTTGGTTTGCTGTCCTACATTGACTACGGCAGCGGCAGCGACCTTACCATCTGGGGTATCGGCGGTCGCGCCAAGTACCACTTCATGCCGACCAACCAATATGTCCCCTACGTCGGCGGCCAGATTCTGTGGGCCAGTGTCGATACGGGCACTGACGACCCTGAATCTCAGCAGGATGGCATGCTGTATGGTCCCCTAGTCGGTCTGCGTTATGAGTTGAACGCCATGAACGACTTCTTCGTCGAGTACCAGTATCATATCTGGGGCGGCGACATTGACAGTACCCTCGAAGACGGGCACGGCCTGTTCGTGGGTATCGTCCACCAGTTCAAGTAGAAAACGGAGGTCGGAGAACCGAATTTCCGGAATCTACCGAATCGGAATGTGAGGCTGCGAGTCGAGTTGGGCTCGCAGCTTTTTTATGCGCCAGGATGAAGGCCGCTTGAGCCGGCAGGGACATCGGCTTGACTTCCGTGGTTGGACCCTATAGACTCTGGTTCGCGTCCAGCAGCAGGTTCGGACGACGCAGAAGGGAGTCTCGTATGGGTCTAAGACGGATCATGGCGGCGTTGGGGTCGGTCATTGTGACCCTGATCACATCGGTCGCTACGGCGACCACCCCCATGGGGACTCCAATAGCCCGAGTGGAGGAAGGCCGGTGGGCCGTCGGCGTCGAATACGGATATGGACAGACCGACTTGCAGGCCTACGGGACGTATGAAACGGCCTTGTCGGGAGGGAGCCCGGTCACCACAATTGAGCTTCTCGAAATCCAGGAGCTTCGGATCAACACGGTTCTCGGGAGCCTTGCGTACGGCGTCTGCGACAACTGGGATCTGTTCTTGCGACTGGGAGTCGCTGATGCTCAAGATGACGTGGTCCCCAGCAGCACAGGACGATTCAACTACGGTGGCGGTTCCGGGCTGGCCTGGGGAATCGGCACGCGGGCGACCTTCTGTCAATGGGGGCCCTGGAGCTTTGGCGGGCTGATGCAAGTCACGTGGCTGGACCCGGGCAAAAGCGACTTCTCGTCGCCCGACCCCGACACCGCAGGTATGCTTTCGGTGGGGAGTGCCGACCTGAACATGTGGCAGACTCAGGTCGGCCTGGCGGCTGTCTACCAGATCGACACGCTGCACTTCTGGGCGGGGCCCTTCATGCAGTTCGTCGAAGGAGGGCTCGAGCGCAGCGGACGAGTTCTAATCGATGGGGTCGACAGCGGCAGTTTCCGAGGCTCAAGTGACATTGAGGAGCAGACTCAGGTCGGCGTTCACCTCGGCGCCGCGTGGGAAATGTCGGACGAATTGAGCTGGTGGATCGAGGGCCAGGTCGGCAGCGATTCGTGGTCTCTCGGTTTAGGCGCGGTCATTCTGCCGGAGCGTCTCTTCACCCGGAACTAGACGGTCGTCGCTGTCGTCACGCGGTTCGATCTGCGACGAAGCGGGCCGTCTCAATCAAAGCGTCCTTCGCCTCTCCCGTCGGCATGGCAGCCAATGCTTCGGTGGCCTTTTGTACGTAGTCGAGGGCGCGGCCTTGTGCATACTGCAGACTCCCATGACGGACCAGCATCTTCCTCAGCTCACCGCTGGACTGCATGGGGCTATCCAGCATGGTGTACATCTCGTCCCTGGCGGATGCCCCCACGGCGCCCATCAGATGAATCATCGCCAGGGTCAGCTTGCTCCTGCTCAAGTCGTTCTCCACTGTCTTGCCCGCCCGGTCCTCATCGCCCACAACGTCCAGAAGATCATCGGCAATCTGAAAGGCAATCCCCGCACACAATCCATAGCGGGCCATCGCCTCGATCTGCGGCTCGTCCGCTCCGGACAGCAGGGCCCCCAGCCGACAACACCCGCTGAAAAAGGCGGCGCTCTTTTCAGTAATGATGCTGAGGTACGCCGCCTCGGTGAGTTGCCAGTTCTGTTTCTGCGCGACCTGCCTGAGTTCCCCTTCACAAACGCGGACCGCCGTATCGCCAATGATTCGGGCCACCGGCGGATCAAGGTCGGCCACCATCCTGAAGACCTGGCTCAGAACGAAATCACCCAGCAAAACGGCGGATTCGTTGCCCCACATGCGATTGATCGTGGGGACACCGCGCCGCATCTGGCCCTCATCCATAACATCGTCGTGCAGGAGGGTCGCGACGTGAATCATCTCCACCACCGCGGAGACTTCAAGGTGTTTGTCCGTGGTCGGCCCGAAGCCCTGGCCCGAAAGCAGAACCAGGCCGGGCCGGATCATCTTCCCGGTCCGCGCGCACAGATGGCCCAGAAGCGGTGCGAGTTCCTCCGGTAGAGATGGACGTAGGAGCGAGCGGCAGACTAAGTCGCCGACCCGTCCCAGGTGGGAATCGATCAACCTGAATGACGGAATCTCACGCCACGGGGGATTCTGGGGAATACGTGTTTCGGCCGGTAATTCCAAACCATGACGAGCGAGCAATCCCCGGACGCCATGCCGAGGAACACGCGCTACTTCTCCTCTTGACGGACACAGTTGTCAAACTTCTCTCTCAACAGGCGCGTGATCGGGCCCGGCTTGCCGTCGCCGATGATGCGCTTGTCGATTTCCACAATCCCGATGACCTCCGCGGCGGTTCCAGTCAGGAAGAGCTCGTCACACACATACAAATCATGTCGCGTCAGGTTCTTCTCAACCACCTTGAAGCCTTCCTGCTGGGCCAGCCGCATAACGACCCCACGTGTGATTCCTTCCAGGCCTCCCGCCTCCACCGGCGGCGTGCAGACGACCCCGTTGCGAACGATGAAGACATTGTCACCGGTCGCCTCTGCCACATACCCCTCATGGTTGTACATGATCGCCTCGGGCACGTCGTTGTCGAGGGCCTCGATCTTGGCCATGATGTTGTTCAGATAGTTGAGGCTCTTGACCTGAGGCGGCAGGGCCAGAGGGTGATTGCGCACGGTCGTGGCACTAACGACCTTCATGCCCTTTTCGTAGAGCTCTTCAGGATAGAGTTGAATCTTGTCCGCGATAATAATCAGGCTGCTGTCAGTGCAGATAAAGGGATTCAAGCCCAGCGTGCCGATGCCGCGCGTGACGATAAGCCGAATGTAGCCGTTCTGGATAGCATTGGCTTCGACGGTGGTCCGCACCGCCTGAGCCAGTTCCTCCCTGGACATGGCGACGCCCAGGCGAATCACCCGACCCGACTCGAAGAGCCTCTTGATGTGCGCGTCAAGTTCAAACACTCTTCCGCCGTAGACACGAATGCCTTCGAATACCCCGTCGCCGTAGAGCAGCCCGTGATCGAAGACGGATATCTTGGCATCCGCCTCATCAACAAGACCCGTGTTCAGCCAAATCTTCAACGCCATAAGCAACCCCTATGCCTTCCAGTACCATGAAGCCGGAACAAAGAAGCTCCAGTTCGAACTCACCCGCAGCCTGAGAACACAACGAGGTCAAGACCTCGCAGGCCACTGCTGCCATCTCTCTTTCCATCTATGTCAAAGCGTCTGCCGGACGCTTCAGGCTTTCATTCTGCCATCGGCCAGCGTGACCGTTCGCCGGGCCCTGGCGGCGATCCGCTCATCATGGGTGACCATGACAATCGTCTGGCCGGCCCGGTTGAGCCGCTCGAAGACATCCAAAATACCATTTCCAGTGGCCGAGTCAAGGTTGCCGGTCGGCTCGTCGGCCAGAAGCAATCTCGGCTCATTCATCAGGGCCCGACCTATCGCCACCCTCTGGCGCTCCCC
>CAYNQP010000404.1:0-4244 GCA_964399325.1 uncultured Pirellulales bacterium | reverse complement strand
AGGCATCGCCGCCGGAGCCGGACCAGCCGTTCATCAGCATGACTTTCGGCCCGGCGTTGGACAGCGACGGCGTCTGCCAGTCGTGATGGTCGCGCCGGGCCCACTGATTGTAGACGGGTCGGTTGAGCAGCTCGATGAAACGGTCGGGAATCTGGCCGCCGCTGTTGAATCGCTCGTCGATAATCAGGGCATCCTTGTCCCACTGCGGCGTGAACTGGCGGACCAGTTCGTTCTGACCGTTGGTGCCGGTGTCGGGGACGTAGACATAGCCGACCCGCCCTTGCGTGGCGTCCTCGACCTTCTTGCGATTGCTCTCGATCCACGCGAGGTGGCGCAGACGGAATTCGCTGCCCATGGGCTTGACCACGATATCGTTGGCGTCGTTCACGTCGGCGGTGCGGCCGATCGTCAATGTCACTACCTGGTCCGCCAGCCCTTGGAATGCCGCCCAAGGGTCTTGCGAAATGTCCACGCGCTGTCCGTTGACGGCCAGCAGGTAATCGCCTTCTCGGACATCGATTCCCGGCGCGCGCAGCGGTGAGCGCGGCTCGGCATTCGGCCGGCCACCCTCGTAGATCTTGCTGATCCGATAAGCACCGTTGCCGTCATCCAGGTCGAAGTCACAGCCCAGCAGGCCGACCGAAAGTCGCTCGGGCGATTCGATGTCACCACCCCGGACGTACGTGTGGGACGCATTGAGCTCGCCGAACATCTCGCCGATGATGTAGTTCAGGTCCTCACGGTCCACGATGTAAGGCAGCAGTGCTTCGTAGCGGTCCTTCATCGCGTTCCAATCGACACCGTGCATGTTCGGGTCGTAGAAGAAGTCTCGTTGGATGCGCCACGCTTCGACAAAGATCTGACGCCACTCTTGCGGCGGGTCGATCCAGGCCTTCAGGTCGCCCGAGGCGATCTTGCCGTCGCCGACCTTCTTGTTCTCACCCACGTCGATAATGCCGTACGTCGATTGGCTCTTGTAGAGAATCTTCTCACCGTCAGCCGAAACGTCGTAGTCATCGATCTTCTCAATGACTGTCTTTTCTTCGCGCTCTTTCAGGTCGTAGTAGAGCAATGTCCCCGAAGGCTCGCCGGGCTTGCCCGCCCCGGCAGGCAGATGGCGCGCGAACAGCAGCTTGCCTTTGACCGATGCCAGAGCGCCGAAGTTGCCCGCCCGGATCGGCAGTTCCACCACCCTGCCCTCGAAACCCTCAAAGTCGATCTTGACCGGCTCCAGCTCGTCCTTGTCCTTCGCCTCCTCCTTGTCTTCATCCTCCTCTGCCTCGACAGCCTCTGCTTCGTCGCCGTCGTTAGGATCCGCTCCCCCGCCCCCCTTCTCACCCTTCACACCCTTTGCACCCTCCTTACCCTTCTCACCCTTCTCACCCTTATGCCCCTCTTCCTCGTCGCTGCGCGGCGCCAGCGGCGAGGCAGTGTCTTTCTCCAATGTCGCGACATACAACTGCGTCGCGTTCGGATAGATCCAAGTCCTGTCCATGTCACCGTAGACCGGCCGGAAGGACCGGTTCGATTGGAAGAACAGATACTTGCCTTCAACATCGAAGATGGGATCGCTGTTGTCGTAGAAGTCACTGGTGACTTGGCGAACGACGGCCTCGTTGCAGTCGTAGATCATCACGACGCCATGACGGTTGCCCCCCTGCTTGGCGTACGTCAGCCAGCGGCTATCAGGCGACCACGCATAGCTGGCCAGGTCCGACCACTCGTCCTTGTCGATGAAGCGCGGCGCGCCCCCCTCGGTCTCCACCACGAACAGACTGCCCGTCTTGTCGCTGAACGCGATCCGCTTGCTGTCGGGCGACCAGACGGGATGGTAGCGGTAAGCAGTCCCATCCTGGGTGATCTGCTTGGGTTCGCCCTTGCCGTCGCCGGGCCGGAGGTAGAGTTCATACTCGCCCGTGGTGTCCGACAGGTACGCGATCCAGTTGCCATCGGGCGACCACGCGGGGTAGCGCTCGGCGACGCCGGACGTATTCGTCAGGTTCCGTACGCTGCCGTGCTCTTCCGGGACGGTGAAGATCTCGCCCCGGGCCTCGAACACCGCGCGCTTGCCGCTCGGCGACAGCGACGCGTGCTCGATATATTTCGAGACATTCTTGAGTTCCTTTCGAATCTGAGGCAGATCGTCCGGAACCGTGATCGCGAGCGCCCGCGCGGTCTCCGTGGCCAGATCGAGCAGGTAGATTTCGCCGGCGTTCTCGAAGACGATCGCGTCGGGCCCGAGACTGGGCCACTTCACGTCGTACTCGCTGAAGCGGGTCACCTGGCGCGTGCGTCTGCCGGGCAGTTCGTAGGCCCAGATATTGAGCTTCTGGTTGTCGCCTCGGTCCGAAAGGAAATAGATGGTGTCCTCATGCCACATCGGCACGGCGTCGGTGCCGGGGAAATCGGTGAACTTCTCGGAGGTGTTGTTGAGAAAGTCGTAGAGCCACAGGTCGCTGGCCATGCCGCCCCGGTAGCGTTTCCAGTTGCGGAACTCGCGCGAGATGAACTGAAACGCGATGCGGCTGCCGTCCGGACTGAACGAGGCCAACTCGCCATAAGGCAGCGGCAAGGTTCGCGGCAGCCCCCCTGCTACCGACTGCTTGAAGAACCGATTGAAGCGTATTGACGGACTGACCATACGCGAGCGGTACAGCACGTGCTCCCCGTCGCGGTACCACTCGACCACGAGGTCCGCGTCCGGGTGGTGCGTCAGACGCTTCGGTGTCCCCCCGTCGGCGGAGACAATATAGACATCCATGTTGCCGTCGTAGTTGCCGCTGAAGGCGATAAGCTTGCCGTCGGGGGAGAACTTGGGGAACATCTCATCTCCCTTGGGTGAGCTGAGCCGCCGGGCGACGCCACCGTCCTTGGGGACCGTCCAGAGATCACCGGCGTAAGAGAAAACGATCTTCTCGGCGCTAACATCAGGAAACCTCAACATCCGCGCATCCGGCACGTGGCCAAGGCTATTGGATTCAGCCGCAAAGGAGAAGCTGGGAAACAACGCGATGGCAACCAGCACGCTCAGGCATTTTCTCGTATTCATCTTACCCCTCAGTATAGACCGTGTGTCCTGCGGTGTCGCCGTGATACTACCAGCTTTACGCGGCGAGATCAAGACCGAGCGCCGGGGCCACCCTGCCGGCATTTCTTGTTTGCCCCGGGCGTGCGGCACAGATAAAATACCCGCACACTTGGAGCGACGTAGCGTCTGTTGCTCCGATAAAGTGCGCAATATCTATAGAGGCACCGAGACCCGCCATGGCCAAGCGCGAATACCTGACCGCCCCGCTGCCGTCAACCAAGATGCCGCCTGCCGTCCCGTACATTCTCGCCAACGAGACCGCCGAGCGCCTAGCCTTCTACGGCATGAGTTCTATTCTTGTCATCTTCATGACGGACTACCTCGTCGGGTCCGACGGCGCGCTGAGCGTCATGGGCAATGAGTCCGCGAACGAGTGGTTCCATTGGTTCAACGCGGCCGTCTATTTCATGGCGATCGTAGGTGCCGTGATCTCCGACGTCTGGCTGGGCAAGTTCAAAACCATCGTGCCCTTCTCCGTAGTCTACTGCGTGGGTTTTGCCGTATTGACCTTCAACCACACCAAGCTCGGCCTGATGGGCGGCCTGGGCCTGATCACCTTGGGCTCTGGGATCATCAAGCCATGCGTCTCCGCCAATGTCGGCGACCAGTTCGGCCCCTCTAACAAGCACCTGATAGAGCGGGTCTATAGTTGGTTCTACTTCGCGATCAACCTCGGAGCCACTGTTTCGATGTTCCTCTGTCCGGTGTTTCTGAGCAAATGGGGCCCGACCGCGGGATTCGGCATCCCCGCAGTCTTCATGCTCATCGCGACAATCGCCTACTGGCTGGGCCGACACAGATTCGTGCACATCCCCCCTGCCGGCAAGGCTGGAGTGATGCAAGCGATTGATACGGAAGGACTTAAGACGGTCGGCCGAATCGCGGTGATCTTCGTCTTTGTCGCGATGTTCTTTGCTCTGTTCTACCAATCGCAGTCGGCCTGGGTCCTGCAGGCCAAGAACATGAAGCTCGATTGGCTCTGGATCACGTGGGAGCCCGCCCAGATGCAGGCAGCCAACCCCTTCCTCATCCTGATTGCCATCCCGCTGTTCTCGTACTGGCTCTACCCCGCCCTCAGCCGCGTCTGGACGATGACACCCCTACGCAAGATCGGCATCGGCATGTTCATCACAGCCACCAGCTTCCTCATTCCCGT
>CAYNQP010000403.1:0-4262 GCA_964399325.1 uncultured Pirellulales bacterium | reverse complement strand
ACGTATATGACCGTTCGAATCCGGATGGCCGAGTGAAGGGCGTGTTCCGGACAGCCTCTCGCTACCTTGTCGAGGTGCGATTTCCGGAAAGGGCCGGGCAAGGGCTGAGAAAGGCGCCATTCCGCGTGGAGACGCGGGCCGGCGCGGCGGTCTATTACGAAACTCGGGGAGAAGAACGGGTAATGCACAACCACTATACGGACGTGCAGCCGGGCAGGTCCGATATCCGACTTTTCCCTGTTGTAGACGTGGTATATCTGCCGATTCTATTGAAGTGCGTAAATTGAGTCGGGTCAATTGATTTAGGAGAGCCGATCATGAGTAATGGAGCGTTACCAAGTTACCTGAGCATGGCCAAGCCCAACCCACGTGAGAACCGGACGCCTTGGTACAAGAGTACCGCGCCGGCCTATGCGGGCATTTTCCTCTGGGTTGTGTTCTACATGGGCATTGCCGACGGGACCCTGAACCAGGCTGGCTTGGGGCTGAGTCTGCTGGCGTTGGTGCTGGCGGCCGTGATCTGCCACTTCCTGTTCTATCTGGTCCCTGGGATGTACGGGATGAAGACAGGCCACCCTCTCTACGTCGTGGGCTCATCCACGTATGGGGCGCTGGGTGGCTTCCTTGTGCCGGGTCTGCTGATGGGCTTGCTTCAGTTCGGTTGGCTGGCTGTGAACATCGCGGTCTCGACGGACTTCATCCTTCAGGCAGTCGGGCAGCCGGCGGCGGTCGATGCCGAAGGAGTATTTCACGGCAGCGCCGGTTTCACCGTGGTGGCAATCGTCTGGGGAGCTCTGGCCGTCTTCGTGGCCCTGAAGGGCATTCAGTACCTGGGCAAGGTCTCGACCTTCCTGCCGATCGTTCCTCTGATCATGATTTTGATCGTGTTCTTCTCCAACGTCGGCGAGGCAGGGGCCTACGCCCCGCCGGAAGGGGGCCAACCGATCATGGGATTCCTGGGTATGATCGCGATTGTCGTAGGCTTCTTCGCGACGGCCGGTGCGGCCGGCGTGGACTTCGGCATGGGCAATCGTGATGCCAAGGACATTAAGATGGGAGGTTTGGTGGGCATTGCTCTGGCGATCGTCGTGGCCGGTGGCTTGCCTCTGATTGCGGTGGCCGGTGCCCATGCGAAGGACCCGACGCTCACAAAGTATAGCTTTGACGCCGTGATTGGCCTGCAAGCAGGTGCCAAGCTGATGTTTGCCCTGTTTGCCATTGCCAGTTTTGCCCCGGCCTGCTTTTCCTCTTTTATCGCGGCCAACAGTATCGGTACCATGTTCCCCAAGCTGAACAAGACGATCATGGTCATTATTGGCGCGATCGTATCGGTCTTTCTGGCCGTAAAAGGGTGGGCTTTCGACTTGGGCAGTGTCTTCGGATTGATCGGGGCGTCGTTCGGCCCGATCTGTGGGTCCATGGTTGCCGACTACTTGCTCAGCGGATGCAAGTGGGCCGGACCGCGAAAAGGGATCAATTGGGCCGGCTACATCGCGTGGGCCGTGGGCTTTGCGGTGGCTATTCTGCCCAACGGAATGGTGGGAGGCGAGAAGTTCGCCTTCATCACGCCTGCTCCCGTAATTGCCTTCGTAATCGGTTTTGTGCTCTACTGGGTGCTGGCCAAGGCAGGTTTGGAACCTCCGGCCATAGAAATGCCGGGCGGCGCAGCCAAGCCGTCTGGTGAACCGGGCGAAGGGCCGGCGGTGCCTCAGGCCGCTGCGGCCGAAGGCGACAAGTAGGGCAACGACTGCCCCAGTTTATTCTGGTGTTGTACGCTCAGGGGTTCGGTCTCGGCCGGACCCCTGTTTATTTTCGCCGGTCGCACGTAACAAAACTCTCGTCGGCGCAACTTGACAAGGGAGAAGGTGCTGGGTACTATGCCCGTCTTAAGCGTCTGGGCTGGCGTGGATTGCGCCGGCCGGGCGTGCCGAGTCAGCCGCGTGAAACTCCGGACTTTTTGAGGTTAACGAAATGGCAAGATCGAACATGAATTCAATGGTGAAAGCGTTTTTCCTGGTTTTGCTGGCCGTAGCCTTGTGTTTCGGCCCTTCGTGCAAGAAAGCACCTGATGAGCCCGCTCCGCCGGCCGCGCCGCAGCCGCCAGCCGCTATGGAAACGACCGAGCCGCAGGAGGCTCCCGACGCAACACCGGCGGTCGAACCGGCCCAAGAGGTTGCCGTACAGGTGGAGGGTGTCGCCGAGCCGACGGAACCGGTGGTCGAAGCCGCGCCTGGACCTGGGATGGCCGCCATCGACATCAAGTTGCCCAAGCCTATGTTCGTCGGGACGCCTCAAGACACGCGCGTTGAGAACCTGAAAAAGCCCTTGGGTAAGCCGCGTCCGCCGTTCCTGGCCCCGGTCGGCACGCAACTGTTGTCGCTGGACAAACCGGTTTCCTCGAGCGATGAAGAGCCTATCATCGGTGAAATCGCCATGGTGACCGATGGGGACAAGGAAGCCGCCGACGGCAGCTACGTCGAGTTGGGCCCGATGCAGCAGTATGTCACGATCGACCTGGAGAAGCAGTGCGAAGTCTACGCCATCGTCGTATGGCACTACCACAAACAGCCCCGCGTGTATTTCGATGTCATCGTCCAGATCGCCGATGACCCCGACTTCATCACCGGCGTCACAACGGTCTTCAACAACGACATCAACAACTCTGCCGGGCACGGCATCGGCAAGGACATGCACTACGTCGAGACTTCGGAAGGCGAGTTGATCGACTGTCTGTCTCAGGGCAGCCCCAAGGGACGCTACGTGCGGCTCTACAGTAGCGGCAACAACAGCAACGACCTGAACCACTATATCGAGGTTGACGTTTACGGCAAGCCGGTTGAATGAGACACTCCGACTGGACCTCCTTCAATAAGGGGTCCACGTTATGTTGGCTCTTGATCTTGGTCGTGGCGCTCGGCGCCCTGGCGACCCGCGTGCCACGACTGAGAATGCGTCCCATGCATACGGACGAGGCGGTTCACGCCGACAAGTTTGGTGATCTTCTCGAACGCGGCCAGTACCGATACAATCCTCACGAGTACCACGGCCCCACGCTCAACTACTTCACGCTGATTCCCGCCTGGCTCAGCTCTGCCGGGAAATACGTCCAGATCACCGAGGTTACGCTTCGCATCGTGCCCGTGGCGTTCAGCGTGATTCTCATTGTGCTGACGGCGCTAATGGTGAGCGGACTCGGCCCGGCGGCGGTCCCGATCGCGTTGCTGGCGGCAGTCTCGCCGGCCATGTTCTTCTACAGCCGCTACTACATTCAAGAGACCCTGTTGGTCTGCTTCACCTTCGGTGCGATGGTCGGGGGATATCGATACGTACGCACGAAGGCCTGGCCCTGGGCCGTGGCCGGCGGTGTCTGCATCGGGCTCATGCACGCGACGAAGGAAACGTGCGTCATCGCCTACGGTGCGATGGCCTTGGCGCTGCTGCTCGTTGTGCTCATCCGCGTTGGCCAGGGACAATCGCTTGGCGATATCGGGCGAGGCATCAGGGCCGGTCATCTTGTCCTCGCCCTGGCGGCGGCTCTGGCGGTCTCCGCTCTCTTCTGCTCCTCTTTCTTGACCCAGCCGCGCGGCATTCTGGATTCCTACGTGACATATGCGACATACTCCACCGCGCGGGCCGGCGGGCACGACACCGTGCATGTTCATCCCTGGTATTACTACCTGCACATGTTGGCCTTTTCACGGTATTCGAATGGTCCGATCTGGACGGAAGCTTGGATCATTCTTCTGGCGGCCGTTGGCGGCGTCGTGGCCGTCCGAGGTCGGCGAATCGGCGGGGCGGATCCGAGTCTGTTGCGATTTATCGCGTTCTACACGCTGGCCATGACGATTGTCTACTCGGCCATTCCCTACAAGACGCCCTGGTGCCTGCTGGGTTTTCTGCACGGGATGATTCTTCTCGCGGGCGTGGGTGCCGTGGCCCTTGTCACATGGGTGCGCAAGCCTGCGGTGCGCATCGCGGTCGTCGGGCTATTATCTGTGGCGCCGGCACACCTTGCCTTTCAAGCGTATCGCGGGAGTTTCGTATACGATGCCGACAGCCGTAATCCCTACGTTTACGCGCACACGACCGACGATATTTTCACGGTCGTGAACCGGATCAAAGCTTATGCCGGCTTGGACGGACTTGGCGATACGGTGCCTATCGACATCGCGTGTCCGGGGGGCGACTACTGGCCGCTGCCCTGGTACCTGCGGTCCTACAAGGTTCATTGGTCCAACGAGATTCCTCAGACGGTGGGGCCG
>CAYNQP010000402.1:0-4264 GCA_964399325.1 uncultured Pirellulales bacterium | reverse complement strand
CATCGCCGTCGCCCTGGAAGAAGATCTGCCACTGGCCACCCATATTGAACATCTCCATGATGCTGTCATCCGGCGTCGGATCAAGCATGTCGGCGGGGTTGTACAGCACGATTCCCTCTAATGTGACCCTACTCGTGGCCACGTATGCCTGCTCACCAACGGCACTGACCGCCTGAAACTCCCTGTGCGTCACGTCGGCCACCGACGCATCACCCACCGACCGGCCGGCAGCGGCCAGCCCAATCAACACACTCAAGACCATGCAACTTCTCATGTTCCTTTCCTCCGGCCCTCAAACCCAATAGATGGATGGCGCATAATATGCGACATTTCGTGCTACTGTGCATAAGAATATAGAATTGGTGCTACCGGCACAACAAAAAACTCGCGAGTCCCGAAGATTTTCAGATCGAAGGGCGATCCCGGTGAGGTTGGCCGCCCGCTACAGGCCGAGGAACTGGATGGCCAGGCCGCAGAGCAGAATGCTGGCGCCGGCCAGGGCATGACTGTAGCGCTGGACCTTCCTGATCGGCAGGAAGTCCACTCCGGCTTTGCCGAGGGTCACGACGACGAGCATCGTGGCGGTCGTCACGCCCCCAAAGACAGCCGTGACGACGAGCAAATCGGAGAAGCCCGTCTCCGCCGCCGGATACATCAGCAGGGGAATCAGCGGCTCGCACGGCCCGAAGATGAAGATAACGAACAGAATCCACGGTGTCAGCGTCTTGGCGGCCTCCATGTCATGGACGTGCGTGTGCTCACCCAGGTGGGTGTGCGGATGCAGATGGGGACGGACCGCGTCGGCCAGGTGCGGATGCGGATGAACGTGCTGATGAGGATTGCGGCGGTAGACAAGCCTGATGCCCCAGACGAAATAGGCCAGGCCGAACGCGATGAGCAGCCATGCCGCCAAGTTGCCCCGCACGGATTCGATCCCCACCAGCCCTTTCACCGCCAGCCCGAGCGCCACCCCGACCAGTCCAAGAACAACCGAGCTGCCGATGTGCCCCAGCGCACAGACGAACGTTATCAGCAACGTCTTGGCGGCCGACCACTTGCGGGCCCACGACATCATTATAAAGGGCAGGTAGTGGTCCGGTCCCAGCAGGGTATGAAAGAAGCCGATCGAAGCGGCCGTCAGCACAAGTGCCTTGAGTTCTTGCGTCACAATTGCGGTTTCCAGTTAAGCGCCGAACGGTCGCCGTCGCCTGGTTATCGTGATCAACGGTTGACAAATATCAACCCAGTCCATATTAACGGCACAGAAAATGAGTTCAAGTGATTCTTTTATAAGGAAATGCGATGGTGTCATCAGAAGAAGTGCTCGTCCTCGATCTGAACGATCAGCACGAATACCAAAGATTGTTGTCCGGCGAGCCTCAGACGCGTGGGATGAGATCGGGGCGAGTCTACTTGGAGGCTGGGAACGAGTGCGGTCAACATAGCACAAAGAACCATGAGGAACTGCTGGTGTTCCTCGCCGGTCAGGGTGAGCTTCGAATCGGCGACAGCGGCCGCCTGCCCGTAGGGACCGGAAAGGTGGCCTACATTCCCCCGCAGACCCTCCATAATGTCAGCAACACGGGCACGGGCCCGCTGGTCTACATCTTTTGCGTGGCGCCCGCGAGCACCGAATGAGCCTGGTCCGCGAGACGGAAGGACGCGAATTCTGCCAAGAAACCCTTGCCAAAATCAGGGAATGGGATATAATGGTTTTCATAGATTCCTGCTCTTTTCTTCATATCTTGGTTTTTGTGTTGAGACAGCTTTATAGATCATAACTTTGCTCTATATTCTGTATTGCGCAAGCTGTCTCCAAAGAGTCGAAGTCTCGCAGCTTCGGCTCTTTTTTTACCCTCTTCCGGCCCGCAAAGCCGCTATTGAGCCATTGTCGCCCCCTTCCGCAGCCGCCGCCTGCACCCCATGGCAGGCAGGGATTCCGACGGCCGGAAAATAAAGTCGCCTCCTCAAGCGTCTTATTCTGTAAGAAGCCCAGTCAACTGCCTCCGTGCAGAGCAGGATCATGCTGCTCACAGACTGGCGGATTGACTTGGCGACAGCCGATACCTATAATAGAAGCAGATGGCTGCAGTGAGGTTCTTGGCTCTGTAGGAGAGATGGATCATGGACTCCCAGAAGGACGGCCAGTTGTGGCAATTCAAATGGCACATCGTCGTGATCTGCACCGCCCTCGGTATTGTTCTCCTGCTGGCCGTGTTCACGAGAATCTTCGAGAACACCGCCGCTCTGCGCGATAGCGTGTTTCTGCTGGGTTCATTGATTTTCCTGGGCGCCCTTTTGGCGGTGCTTTCGCGCACGTCGGGGATCGTTAACACCCTGCGTGAGAACAGCACCAAGATGGAAGAGGCCTCCAAGGCGCTCGAGCACATTCGCGACGGACTGATGCAGATCAATCAGAGCACGCGCATCAGCGAGACCGTCAAGGCCATTGCCTTCCGGGAGGAGGACCGCCAGTCCCTGCGGAGCGCCGTCTTTGAGAGGCTCAAGCAGAATGACATCGAAGGGACCTACGAGATCATCGATGAGATCACGAATCATTCCGGATACCGGGCGTTGGCCGATGTGCTTCGACAAGAGGTGGATCAGTACCGCAATGCCACGGAGGAAGAACGCATCGATCAGGCCATCGCCCACATTGAAGCCCTGTTCAAGAGTTGCCAGTGGCCCAAGGCCAGTGTCGAGATCGAGACGCTGATTCGAATGTATCCCGGCTCCGAGAAGGCGCGGGCCATGCGTCAGCAGTTGATCGACAGAAAGGACGAACGGAAGAAGATCCTTCTGGCGGCCTGGGACGATGCGGTCCAGCAGCAGGAGACGGATCGCAGCCTGGAAATCCTCAAAGAGCTGGACATGTACCTGACGGCCAACGAAGGGCTCGCGTTGCAGGAGGCGGCCAAAGACGTGTTCAAGACCAAGCTGCACAACCTGGGCGTCCAGTTCGCCATGGCCGTCTCGGACAAGCAGTGGGACACGGCGCTCGATATCGGCCAGCAGATCGTCCGCGATTTCCCCAACAGCCGCATGTCCGGAGAAATCCGGGAGAAGCTGGACGTCCTGCGACAGAACGTTCAGGTGCAGAACGTGTAGTGCGAGTCACGGCTGACGCGCATTCCACCGGGCGTGAGGACTGGCGCAGAGGGTGAACGCAAAGCTGGGGGGCGGAGGCAAGAACGATGACGGAAGCAAGACACTCACAGATGCGGCGGGCGATCCCCTTACTGTTCACGACGTGCCTGCTCATTGGACCTGCCCAGGCCCAATACAGCGGCGGCACAGGGGAACCTAACGACCCGTACCAGATCGCCACGGCCACCGATTTGATCGCCCTCGGCGAGACGCCCGAAGACTATGACAGGCACTTCATCCTGACCGCCGACATGGACCTGGACCCCAACCTCTGCGTGGGCAACGCGTTTTACAGAGCGGTCATTGCCCCCGACATAGACGAGGATGAACCCTGGATGTTCCAGGGGGTTCCCTTCACCGGCGTCTTCGACGGCAGCGGCCATACGATCTCGCATCTGACCATCGTGGGCGAGAGCTATCTGGGTCTGTTTGGCCTGCTGGAGTCCGGGGCCGAAGTCAAGAACCTTGGCCTGATCGATGTCAGCATCACCGGTTCAGGCAGTTGCGTCGCCGGACTCGCCGGCAAGTACGGTCGCTATGGGGTCGAAGGGGGATTTGTGACCCGGTGCTTCACTACCGGTTCGGTCGCGGGCGGCTCGGGCGTTGGTGGACTGCTGGGCAGCAATTCGGAAAGTGCTATAGTCGACTGCCATAACAGCAGCAAAGTCAGTGGGACCACGTATGTCGGTGGCCTCGTCGGCATCAACTCGAGGTCTGGCCGTATCGTCACCAGTTACAGCACCGGCGCGGTCAGCGGAGACGAGCTGGTCGGCGGCCTCGCGGGCGAGAACTACGGTGGCGCGATCGCCAGCAGCTACAGCACTGGCGCGGTCAGCGGGAATGAGCTTGCGGGTGGCCTCGTAGGATACAGCAACGGCAGCATAACCTACTGCTTCAGCGCCGGCATGGTGCGTGGGGCGGGTGATGATGTCGGCGGCTTTGTCGGCTCCTGCAGATGGGAAAGCGTTACCGGGTGTTTCTGGGATGTCGAGACCTCGGGCCAAGCCACGAGTGCGGGCGGCAGCGGCAGGGCCACGACCGAGATGCAGATGGCTGTCACCTTGACCTGCCCTACAGATGGTGGGCGCGGGATTCGCTCTCGCTAGGCTGCCTCGTC
>CAYNQP010000401.1:0-4270 GCA_964399325.1 uncultured Pirellulales bacterium | reverse complement strand
TCACGCCTTGGAATTTGAACGTTACGGCAAATTCTTTTTCTCGGGAACTGCCCCCAACATCTCGCAGATACATCATCATGACGTTGGAGAATGCGTCGTTCTGTTTGATGTTGTTCAGGACGTCGTAGAAACTCTGCTCATCAACGGCTCTACCCACCAGCGAGCCCTGGGCCGTATCGCTCAGCGCCAGACTCGTGGCCCAGATGCTCCCGCGCTCGGGGAACGCCGTGGTTAGCTCGCGCAGGCAATTGAGGAACACCGGCTTTTGAGATATCCAACTGCCGGCGAACGACATGCGGTCCATCATTTCCCGGGCCGCTTCGATATCCTCGCTCATGGTTTCCAACTGCTGACTGTAGGTGGCGATGTCGGAGCGCATGATCTGCCAGTTGGCGACCATGGCGCCGATGGCCGCGACGCCCGCGATGGCCGCCACCACGGCCCAGATCGTGACACGTTTGCGACTCGACGCCTTCTTGCGGCCGATGCGCGGGTTCAGGAAATCGACAGCAGGCTTCTCCATGCCCACACCGGCCATCGCCACCGCGGCCGCCGCGATCGACGGGGCGTTTTCGGGACCTTCGCTCAGTCCGACCCGTCCGTCGCTGACGGTGATGTGCGGCCTCAACTGCATGTTGAGCCGGTCGACCAGCCCGTGGGACTGACTGTCCGCGTCGTACACGGTGACTTGATGCGGCGGAGCCTGGTCCTGTTCGCCCGACAGCAGGATCAATCGCTGAATCGCCGAGGTGAGTTGTTCGGTTCGGTCGGGCAACGTCCCATTCACGCCGGTCATTGGCACGTGCTTAATGGACCGCAACCGGCCGTTCGCCTGGCTCCAGAATTCACAATACGTGGGACGAGTGTACAATCCGTAGCGCACTTCCGGGCCCGCCCCGGAAAGGATCTTGCCGAAAGCCAAGGCCGAGATGGTGACCGACTGCACCTGCAAACCGGCGGCCGCGGTCAGTTCTTTGACCTCATTGATGATCTGACGCCGTGCGGCCAACAGCATCACCTTGCTGCTCTCCGACGTGCTGGTGCGGCCGAAGTAGTCGAAGATCAGTTCGTTGGCGTTCAGGGAAAACGCCCGCTCCGCCTGGATGACGAGCATTCCTGCCATGGCTTCAGCACCGGCCGGCGGGGCTACGAGTTCCTTCGCGACGATCCATTTCGTTGGGATCCCGACGATGGCGTGCCTCGACGAGAAGTGATTCGCGCGCAGGAAGTGTCGAAGCTGCTGGCCCAGTTCTTTCGCACTGTCCGAACTGAGTTTCTCTTCGAAGGCCAGTTGACCGACGCGTCGAACCTCCGGTCGGCCGGCTCGGGCGGCCACTTCGGCTGCCACGATTCCGTACTCATCGATTGCCAGTCCCAATATGGTTCGAGTGCCAAGCATTATCCGAGTCCAATCATTTCATACCTATCATAGCATTGGTAAGGGGCTCCCCTTTTTTCAGGGTAGCGACGATTTCCGGCTCCAAGGGCCAACCCGAGTGCGTCATCGACTTCCAGTAGACGATCTGAGGCGATCCGGCCTGCGTGTCGAAGACCGCTCGATATCGCTTGTAGGCCCGCCCGTTGCCCGACAGGCAGATGATATCGGCCGAGTACTGAAAGGAACGCACGGTGATGTAGCTGCCGATGCCGGTCGCCTTCTCCGGGTCCAGAACCTTCGTGACCCAGGCGACAGAGTCAAGCTCGCTGTTGGAATCACGATACGAAATCAGGGCATCGACGTCTTTCTCCTCCAGGTCGGGCAGGCACATCAGCACTTCTTTCGAGGCCGTGTTGACATTAACCAGGCCGGGCAGCGTCTCTTCATCGCTGGTGGTGAGCTGGTCCGCAATCTGGGCGAATTCGTCAGCCGTCATGTCCGTTCGGGAGTAGAAATCCAGAACACTGGAGAAATCCGGTCTCGTCGGAACGGCATTCATGATCTCCAGAGCCCGGTCCTCCTTGACGATCTCCTGCAACGCGGCCTGGATATCGGCGCGGGCCTCGGCGTCGTTGATGTTGATTCGCGTGCCGCCTTCGCTGTCCACGTTGGCTTCGATGCTGTAGACGGTGACATAGTCGTAGAACCCGGGCTCCAGTCGGCCGTTCCGATTGTCGAGCGGTTCGCTCTTGTCGCCGTTGTTTTCGTTGTCGTCGAGAATGCCGTTGAGGTTGGTGTCCTCGCCGTAGAGCAGTTCCTTCGAGGCCCCTTTGATCAGGAGGATTTCCTCGACGGTTTCCAACGGCCCGTCCTTGCAGTTGTAGGGCTCGGCCAGGAGCAGGTAATACTCGCTTTCCGCCCCTCCGGCCGATATCTCGGTGTCCTCATCCCGCCAGTCGATGATGGAGGCGGCCAGCTCGCTCGTCATGCCCGGCAGCCTCAACAACATTTCCTCCGAGGCGGAGTTGAGGTTGATCTTGCCCGCTTCGTCCGTCAGGCCATAATCGAATTCCTGGTCCTCTTCCAGGTTCGAGCGCAGCACCCAGAAATAGCCTTCCCCCAATTCCATCGCTTCATACGGAACCGTGGACTCCAGCGTCGTCGCCTCGGCTTGGGCCGCGGTCAATTCGGCCGTGATGTACTGGCAGGCGCCGGAGGCGATACACTCGGCTTCGAGAGCGGCAACGTGGTTGGCCGAGACGATGGCGGCGACCCGCATCGAACGAGCGAACACCAGCGCCAATCCCGCCAGGACCAGGACCACCCAGATCGTAACGATCAGGATCGTGCCGTGCGCCCGGTAAGGCCGTCCGAATTGTCCGGGTCGGTGCGTTCTCATCCGCCTGCCTGCCCTCCGCCTGACCCGGAACCGCCACCGGCGGCCGCCTCCTCAGCGGCGGCCTTCTCTTCCTCCGTCAGGGCCGTGACCCCGCACGGAATCGTGAAACTCTGAATGAGCCGGCGTTTCGGAAGCTCTGCAACGCCGGTCACGGCATTCGTGGTGTTCGTGCTCTTCTTCGTGTCGTCTATGACCTGGATGTCGATCTCCACGGCGCGCGGCAGACTATTGGCGTCCTCAATCGAATCCCATTCATCAACCCAACTCGTGCCGTCGAAATACCGCAGGTTCAGTGACACCACGTTGCGGCAAAGAACCTGCTCGTTGGGATCGATAACTTTCGGACTGAGTAGATTCGTGCTGACTTTGCGGACCAGCTTGTAGCTGTCCCGATTGCGATTGCTATTGCTGCTGCTGCGGAAACTGTTCCGGTTGCTGTTGAGATCGTAGCCGAGATCCTCTTCCAGGCCCAGTTCGATCTTGCCGATGCCCCCGACGATCCCGTTCTTGCTCGCATAGATCTGGGTGGTGTAGAATTCCAGAGAATCGGCGTCGACGCCTTTGTTGCCTCTCAGGTCCATGCCGACGAAAGCGCCGGCCAGGACCCCGGTGGGCGGCAGGACGCCGTAGATGTCCTGTTTGAGCAACGCGATGGCATCCATGGCTTGCGACGTAGGATACACCGCCGACAGAGCGCTGCGATGGGCTCGGAAGCCGGTATACAGAGCGGTGTAGAGGCAAGAGGCTACCACCACCATCAGCGTCATGGCCACCAGCAGCTCAAGAAGCGTAAACCCTTTGGAATGTAGTCCGCTGCCGGCCATCTCAGTTCTCCTCCGGATAGACCAGCGTGCTCAGCACGAGTTGCCGTTCGCGGCCCTGTGATTGCCATTGCACCGTTACGTCGAGTTGTCGGACCGTTGACTCCGTCCAGTTGAACACGTCGACGGTCCATCGATAGCCGGGCCATTCCGTAAATTCGCCCCTTCGGGCGCCGGTTTCCCAGTCCCCCGACGCCGTCAACTCCGTCAGCTTGATGTTGGCCAGCGACGCGGCCTCCATCTGTTTACGAGACTGTCCCGCCAGCCGCGTGCACAGGCTAATGGTCTGCATCGCTACCGGCATGACAATGCCGAGCAGCACCACTGTCGCCAGCAGCTCCACAAAGGTAAAACCGCCCGAGCGACGGTGTCCTTTACCTGACAAGTTTTTTCGACGTGTATCTATCATTGCTCTCTGCGCCTTCGACGATAGCGAACGATTCCGTCACCGTCGGGCATGTTACTTCCAGGGCTTGTCCGCTTCGGTCGATCAGTCGGATGGTCCCGGCCGTCACGGTTCCCTGCGGGGTGAACCGCAAGAAGATTTCTGTGTCCGCTTCTTCCTCGTCTTCGTCCAGGTCTACCAACTCCACTTCTATATCCTTGGGTAGAGTGAAGGTCTGTCCGAACTCGGTCTTGAGCTTCTGAAAGGCTCCCGACTGCCACGCGGTC
>CAYNQP010000400.1:0-4271 GCA_964399325.1 uncultured Pirellulales bacterium | reverse complement strand
CTGCTGGATCACCACCATCTACGACCAGTCCGGCAAGGGCAACCACCTCTACCAGGCGCCCCCAGGAACATTCAAGGGTCCAGCGAAAGGCGGATTCAACACCCTGCCGATCGCGGACATGGCGCCGATTACGATCAGCGGCCACAAGGCCTACGGCGTCTACATCATGCCGGGCATGGGGCTTCGCAACAACGATGCCAGCGGCCTCGCGATCAACGACGAGTCGCAAGGCATTTACATGGTCTTCGACGGCACCCACTTCGACAGTGGCTGCTGCTTCAACTACGGCAACACCTCCACCAACAGCACTGCCGTGGGCAGAGGCACCATGGACACCGTCTACTACGGTATAGCCACAGCCTGGGGCAGCGGCGACGGCGACGGCCCGTGGATCATGTCCGACATGGAGGCCGGTCTGTTCTCCGGATACAACGCCAAGCAGAACGTCGCCGATCCGACCATCGATTCCTGGCGGTTTGTCACGGGCACTGTGAACGGCGGTGGCGGCAACAAGTGGGATCTCCGCGGCGGTAACGCCCAGGAGGGCGGACTCACGACTTTCTACAGCGGACCTCGCCCCGGTTCGCGCGAGAATAACAACTACTCCCCCATGCACAGGAAGGGAGCCGTGCAGATGGGCAACGGCGGTGACAACGGCAATGGTTCCGCCGGCACCTTCTATGAAGGCGTGATCACAGCCAGCTATCCGGCGGATACCACCATCGATGCGGTACAGGCCAACATCGTGGCCGCCAAGTACGACGTGCCGCGCGTGAGCCTGTCGCGTGTCACGACGTTTACGCCGGGATCGACACAAGATGTCACCGAGACGTTTACGAATACCACAGGGGCGACCGTACAGGGCGTCAAATTGAGCATTTCCGTGCCTACGGGGTGGACCTCCGTAGGCTCAGGCTCCACCAACATACCGAAGACGTTCGTTGACCCGGTCGCGCCGGGTGCGACCGTGAGCGCGACCTTCAAGGTCACTTCGTCGGCGACAACCGGCTCAGGGTACGCGAGCGGCAAGGCCGAGTGGACGGGCCCGACGACCGGCCGGACACCATTCGAGACCACTGCCCAGAGAGTGCGGAACGTCTTGCCGATCAAGATCAACGAGGTTCGTTTTAGCACCAGTTCCAACCCGACCAACCAGTTCATCGAGCTCTACAACGCCTCTGCCAGTGCCATCGACCTCTCCAACTGGACCCTGATCAACACCCAGAGCCAGTGGGCCCCTGTCAAGGCGGCGACGATTCCGGCCGGGACGAAGATTCCGTCCAAAAGCTTCTACTTGCTTGGCCTGGCCAGTTCTGGATTGGCAGCCCCAGCCAGCGTGGGTGAGACGACCATTAACGTCAGAAGCATAACCGGTTTTGAGGTTGGGCAAAAGATCGACATCAACGGCGAGACACGGTCGATCAAGAGTATTGGAACTCCGGCTTCGGATATGAGCACCGTGTTCATTCCCGTATCCACAGGACCGTGGCTTACGATCCCAGCCGGCTCGACCAACCTGCCTGTCACGAGCGCGACCGGCTTCGAGGTCGGCCAGAAGATCGGCATCGATATCGGCGGCAACTACGAGGTGGCCACGGTCACCGCAGTCGGCAAAGCAGCCACACAGACGACTCTGTCCGTGGCAGCGCAAGCCGGTGACACCATTATCAAGGTTGCGGCCAATGCCAACATGACAGTTGGTGACACATTGACCATAGACACGGGTGCACGCAAGGAGTTCGTCAAGGTCAAACGCCTCATCAATACCGTAGCAGCGCCGAGTCGCGGGCGTGGCGGATTCGGTCAAGGCGGAATGGGCGGCGGTGGAGTCGGGGAAGTGGAACTGGCCGCTCCGCTCAAGTTCGACCACATAGTGCGTGTTGACGTGTCCGACGTGGGCACAGGCATCAGCTTCTCGCCAGCTACGCGCTTCGCACACAAGAGCGGCGACGCCGTGCAGGCCCTGGGCAGCGGCCTCACGCTCGACAGCGCGCTAGCCAAGAGCCATGAATACGGTGCGGCCGTGGTCAACGCACAGGCCACGACGGTCGGGTACCAGGGAGCCACAGCACCCAATCAGTGGTACGGAGGCCCCCTCTCGGCCAGCGCCGGCTCGATCGCACTGATGGATGACGGCGGCAAGGTGGTCGTGGACGCCATGGTCTACGGATCACAGCAGAGCAACTCGAGCGGTAACGGAACCATCGCCAACCCCGAGCTCGCCACCCTCGAGGGCGACCAAGGCCAAGGGGGCTGCATCGTGGTGCCGCCCAGTTCGGGCAGAGGCTTCGGGCGGTTCGCTTCGGCCGCCGGCGAGACCAACAAAAGCGTGGGCCGCTTCCCGGACGGTGCTGACACCGACAGCAACTGCGACGATTTCCTGTTGCAGACCGACACCACCCTGTCGGTCGCTTCGACCGCCGGCGCGAACAATATCAAAGTCGCCAGCGTGGCAGACTTTGGCGCCGGCCAGACGATCGTGATTGATACGGGCGCGAACCGCGAGACCGCCGTCATCGCGACGGTTGGCACGGCAGGCGGCACCACGGTGGGCACTGCCACCGATGTGGGCGCGACCGTTATCCCTGTCGCCAGCGCGGCAGGCTTTAGCGCCGGCCAGACCATCACCATTGACAGTGACGCGAACCGTGAGACGGCGGTTGTCGCCTCCATCACCGGCGGCCGCAGAAGCGGCTTTGGCCGTGGCAGAGGCGGCCCTGGCGGCGTCACCATCACCATCGCCGCGCCGCTCACTTTTGCGCACGCGGTGGGTACACAGGTCGCCGGCTCCGGCATCACCCTCACCACGGCACTGACCCGGGCGCATAACAGCGGGGCGCAGGTCGCCGGCGGCGTTCCCACGCCTGGTGCGCCCAACCAATATTACCGGAAACCTCAGTGAGGACGCCTGTGGAACTGATTAGTATATACGAGTTAAAGCCATGATGACCTGGAGCGGTTGCCCAACCTTTCTTGAGGAGTTCTCATTATGATCAGATACGTACCGTTCGTCGCGATCATGTCACTACTGATCGCGCCTCTGGCGCCCGCGCAGCAGGCGGGTACCACCGACGCCAACCGCGTCGTACTGGGACAACTCGCCAACGGTGCTGCCGTGACTTTTGTGCGCGCCGGTGCGGGGGATTGGGGCATCGACATCTCCGGAGGGGGGACGCCACGTGTTACGCAGCAGAAGCCTGCTCAGGTCGAAGTGTTTACAGGCGGGGACAATGTGCGTCAGTTGGCCGCTGCCTACCAGTCCGTGACAAAGGAAGGCGATGCGGTTCTTGCAACGGCCAAGGTGACAGGCGGCGGCCAGGCGGTGTTTACTGTCGAAGACCTGTGGACGGTCTCGGATGCCGTGCTGTTACTCAGCCGAAACGTGCGCGTCACTGCTTCGGAGGACAACGCGGGGTTCTATTCGGCCATCCGGTTCTCGACCGCGCCCACCGTCCCATGGGAGGACGTGAAATGTCTCGTTCCGGGACTGCTCTATGGCGAACCGCACAGCGGCGCTTTCGATTACAGCTCCAAACGCCTTGGGATACGCGAGGACTATCTGGCCGCCCCTCTGTTTGGTGTGACATTTCAGAATGGAAACTGGGCAGCCGTATTGAACATGGCACCGCGTGGTAACACCACTCAGGAAGAGACCACGGCTCAGGCGACAACACCCATCATCGATGAACGCATTCAGTTCGGCGCCCTGGGGTCTCAAGAATTACCCGGAGGCGGAGTCGAGTTCGGTTTCTGGCTGCCGGGAACGACCACCGAAACAGGTCGTCGGTTTGGCATGAGAGGGGCCACACCAGCGGCGCCCGTGGTGCGGCGTCGCTACCATCCGGTCCAGGCGGGCTTCGTCCAGACATACCAGGTGGGATTCCGCTTTGGGCAGAGCGAGTCCTTCCGCGACATGGAGCGTGAAGCATGGCGATGGGCATGGGATAGCCTCAAGCCCAAGGTGACGCCCGTGAACGTGGAGGTCATGCGTCGCGCATTGGTCGATCACCTGGCGGACCGTGTCCTCGTGGTGGAAGACCGGGCCGGCATTCCCTTTGTCATCGATGCGGTCTCGGGCAGACCCGGCTCGTACCGTCCAGCCTCGATGTCTCGCATGTTTCGCCGTCCCAACGCAACTCCGGCCCAACAGAACCAGGAACTGGCTGAATGGGCCAAGAGTGTGGGTGTGGATTTCGATCCCAACGCAGCCGAGTTGGAACTGTGGCCGAAGATCATCATGGGGTTCTGTGGCAAGAACATCGAGGTGGCGG
>CAYNQP010000399.1:0-4283 GCA_964399325.1 uncultured Pirellulales bacterium | reverse complement strand
CGAGACGAGCGGGACCTGCGACTTGTCCTCCTCATAGCCTTTGTCGATGAACGCAACGAGATTGGCCTTGGTGATCGAATCCCTCGTGGCGAAGAGGGTGATATGCTTGAAGCCTCGCGCGACCAGTCCTTCGGCGATATTGCTTGCGACAGTTTCCCAGGCACCGTAAGCGCGCGGCGGGGTGCGCCACGCCACAGGCGAGAGGATGGCGATTCGTTTGTCCTTGATATCCACCGGTTGCCTCCATGCAACTATGGGCATTCCTACGAGCTATTGTCCGGACGGTTCGGGCATGGCAGGGCCCGTCGTCTTAGCTAGCTACCCGACGCGCCCTTGACCTCCTTCTTGATCCGCTGGATATGCCCGCGGCCGAGAGCCTTGACTTCGCAGCCGAGCTCGAAGTACCGCCGAATCCGTTCATCATCGAGGATGCCAAAACAGTCGATCACGGCCAACGGGCCGCCGACCCACCCGACGACCTGATCCGGGTCGAGGCTGAGATACGGCTTGTGCGGCACGGCCAGAATGACGGCCTCGGCCCCGCGAATGGCCTTGGCGATATCCTGCTCGACGACGGTATTGGCTAGTCCCTTCTGGTTCCGGAAGAACCGGGCCCAGGAATGGCCTGGGGCCGGATAGGTGTCCTGACTTTCGAGTTCGTACCAGTGCTCGACGTACGGATCGTGGACGCGTGTTTCAGCCCCCATCTCCGTTAGCTTGCGGACGACCATCTCACTGCCGCTGTAGCGCGTGTCACCCACGTCCTGACGGTAGCTGGCCCCGCAAATCAGCACCTCGGCCCCGGCGATGTATCGGCCCATGTTGCGAAGGGCATCCCGAGTCAACTGAGCGACGTGTAGCCCACGGGTGTCATTGATGTCGATGGCGTTGGGGGTGATCTTGAAGATGTCGTCACCATCCTCGAAGCCCAGAATGTGCTTGTAGGCCCAGTAACCCAGTCCACCATCCTTGGGCAGGCAATACCCACCGATGCCGGGCCCCGGGAAGATCATGTTGCTGTGCGTCGGACGCATTTTGATGGCGTTGATGACCTTGATAAGGTCGACGCCGTTGCGTTCCGCGAACAGGCTCCACTCATTCAGGAACGCCAGAGTGGTGGCCCGATAGGAGTTTTCCACAATCTTGGTTGTCTCGGACTCGATCGGACGGTCCATCACCGTCAAGGGGAATTCTTCCGTGTTGAGAACCTCGCGCAGGAACTTCTCGACGCGGTTTCTGGCCTCGGTGTCGCATCCGGAACAGACACGCCAGAAGTCGCGAATGGAGGAGACGTAATGGCGGCCGGGCATGACACGTTCGAAACTGTGCGCCAGCAGCGGCTCGGACTTGATGCCGCGGGTGGCGAAGGCCTTCTTCATGATCGGCCAGGCGACGAACTCGGTCGTGCCGGGCGCGACGGTTGTCTCGATGAGGGTCAGACACTGCGGCTCGACATTCTCGCCGATGGTCCGCATGGTGGCTTCCAGAGCGCTCATCTCCGCTTCGCCGGTCCGCATGTTGCCGAGCTCGTGCTTGGTGTAGTCGCACTGGACGTCCACGACGACGCAGTCCGCCAACTTCAGGCAATCGTTGTTGTAGGTGGCCATGAGCGTCTTCTTTTCGAGCACACAGCGGGCGATCATCGGGTCGACCTCGGGGTCTTCGGCCTTGACAGGGGACTGGCCGCGGTTGAGCAGGGGGATCTTCCAATAGCTGCGTGTGCTGGGTCGCTGACAGCCAATGACGAACTTGCTGGGTTTGCCGGTCTTCTTGTCAACCGTGTCGGCGACGATCGCGGCCATGACGGCCCCAACGAAGCCGACACCCATCACAACGACCACCTCTTTGCCCTCGTTCCGTGCCGCTTGTGCGAGGGCCTTGACACGCTGGAATTCGCCGGCGTATTCTTCGGGTTTGGGCAATTCGAACTTCTCGCCTGCGGGACTTGCAGAGTAATCGCTCATGTTGGCTTGCCTTTCACTGGTTATGCATATTATAGGGCCTGAAGCCCTGCGCCACGATATCGCTCATAGGTTCGCCTGACTGAGGTGAAAGTCTAGCGGCAATCATACCCGTGGCAAGCTCTTTTCAGAGTCGCTGCCGGGGTGAATCGGCCGGGCAGGCTTTGTACTTAAGAGAGAAAGTGCTATAATGCACGAATGACGACTTGACAGTGCATCCGACCGCATTATGGGTCGGTTATCGCGGTGGAGTTGGAGGAATGCCATGCGAATGGCAGGCTGGTTTGTCGCCTGGTTCATACTGCTGGTGGGCGTCTCTGCCCTCTGGGGCGCCGAAATGGCGTTTGAATACCCGTCTGCGCTGCTGGATGCCTACGATGCTGACGAGAGTTGCTGGACGGGAATAGGGTTGTTGGGGGAGTACCCGGCGGCGGCGATGCCGCAGCGGTGGCTGGTAGGCCCGCCGCCTTCCGGACTATCGGCTGTCACCGTCCCGACGGACCACTGGGTCCACCTGCTATTCTCAGGGGAGATTACCCGGGCGGACGGCGATGATGTGAAGATCTTTGAATCGGGAGCGGCTGGCGAGCAGTCGCTGGTTTTCCTGACGGATGGGGCGGATCAAGAATATGCTCTGGGAACGGCCGAGGCCAACGGTTCAGGCGGGGAGATACTGAGTGAGATTGGCGTTGAGCTTCCAGGCATGCCCATGCCGTTCGTGCCGCGCGGCCTGCGTATCGTGGCCTTGGATCACGGGGGCACGGCCCCGGGCTTCGATGTGGCCTATGTCCAAGCCTGGGTGTCGCGCGAATGCGGGCCAGGAGCACGTTGCCCGAATCCCGTCGATGGGGCCGTCAGCGTTCGAGTCGATGCGACGCTGAGTTGGATCCCCGCATGTGCGGCGGATGAGCAAGTTGTTTACCTGGGCCCTGATGTGCAAGCGGTCAGAAGCGCCCTGCCGCAGACGCGGTACGCCCTGGACGTTCCTGATGCCAACCGTTTTGAGCCGCCGCTGCAGTTGGGGAAAACGTACTACTGGCGGGTCGCTGAGGCCAACGACGCTGAGGCCAACGACAGCCATGACGTCCAATCCGATGACGTCTGGTCGTTTACCGTTGCGGACCATCTTCTTATCGACGACTTCGAGGACTACGTAGACGGGGGGCCATCGGTGTACGAGGCTTGGTACTCACGGGACCGTGCGCGACCGTCCGTTGAACGGACTGTCTTTCGCACTTGTCCCCTTGCGATGGCTTTCGAGTACTACTACGACAACTTCTATCTCGGCAGCTACTCGGAGGTCTACCACGTCTTCAGTCAGCCCCAGGATTGGACGCGGGCGGGAATCGAAGTGCTGGAGTTCTGGCTGTATGGGGACCCCGGCAACGCCACAAACGGACAGATGTATCTGGCCCTGAGCGATGGCGGTAGCGAGCAGATCGTACTCTACGGACCGGACACGGAGATTCTGACAGAGCCGGATTGGCACGCGTGCCGAGTCGCACTGGCGGAATTCACCGATGTCAACCTGGCGAGCGTCACGAGTGTCGGCATCGGCTTTCGGCTGCCGGCCGGTCTTCCCGCTCAGTCCGGCAGCGGGACGATCACCCTTGACGACATCCTCCTGCGTCCGGCGTTCTGTCCGGAAGACCGGCGTCCCGACGCCGATCTGAATGCGGATTGCGCCGTGGACTACCGGGACCTGGAGCAATTGGCTTGCGAGTGGCTCCGCCATCGCGTTCGCGTGGTCGCAGTGGCCGCACCGAACGAGCCGGTCCTCTGGTACAAGTTCGACGGCGATACGCTCGACAGTGCCGCAGCCGCCCACGGGCAGGTCGAGGGCCGACCGACGTACCCCGAGGGCAAACATGGACGAGCCATCCGTTTCGCCAATGCCGACGACTCGGTCGTCGTCTCCCAGGCGTCGAGCGTCTTCGGCCCTATTCGAGAAGCGCTGACCATCGCCTTCTGGCAGTGCGGCGACGACTCCGGTCATCTCAACGACACGATTTGCTGCTCGAACTATGTGTATGGCGAGTCGAATCCCTCGATTGCGATCCACCTGGGCTGCTGGAGAGATCCCGGGCAATACCGTTGGGATTGCGGCACTCCGTGGTCCATCGAGAATCGCGTGGCGGGCCGGCACGTCCACAAGAGCGAATGGGCCCGGCGGTGGAACCACTGGGCGTTCATCAAAGACGCTGCCGCAGGCCGCATGGAGATATACCTCAACGGAACTCTCTACGATAGTCGGTCCGGGGCAGATACGCCCATTGAAGGGATCACCTCGTTCGAGATCGGCTCCGGCTGGTACGGCCACTA
>CAYNQP010000398.1:0-4298 GCA_964399325.1 uncultured Pirellulales bacterium | reverse complement strand
GAGCGTCACGTTGCCAACGTGAATGTCGTGAGTTCAAATCTCATCGCCCGCTTTGGATTAGGAGTGTTCCTAAGGATGGGTCCTTCCAAACGAACCGCACCGTTGGGAAACCCATATAGTATCGACGAGTTACCGGCTAAGGGGTAGTTGGGCATTGGTCGTCGGTATGTTGAGCCTCGCGGCAACTGCCGCAGGACGAGAAAATCGCGACTCGTGGCTAAGGGTTTTTTCCCCTGATGCCATTTTTGTTTTTGCCAACCACGCACCATTATAGATCTGTCTGGGAGCACCAAGATGGAGGACAAGACGAAGGAATCGGCGGCCTCGACCAGCGACGAGCAGGAGCAGGAGCAGGCACCGAGAACATCCAAGAACATCGTCACAATCGAGGAGGCCGGGCCTTGTAAGAAGAAGGTCATCATCGAAATCCCCGAAGAGAGCATCAAGGAGTCCATCGACGAGCAGTACAAGGAGCTCAGTCGAGAGGCCGTGTTGCCGGGCTTCCGCAAGGGCCGTGCCCCCCGCCGACTGTTGGAGAAGCGGTTCGGCAAAGAGACCAGCGAGCAGGTCAAGCTCAAGCTGCTGGCCGAGGCCAGCGAGGCGGCGATCAAGGACAAAGAGCTGGACATCCTGGGCGACCCCGATGTCGAGTACGAGAAGATCGAGCTGCCCGCCAGCGGCCCGATGAAGTTCGAGTTTCAGGCGGAAGTCAGGCCCGAGTTCGAACTGCCCGCGATGGAAGGCATCCCCGTAACACGCGCGAAGCCCGAAGTCACCGATGAGCAGATCGGCCGCGAAATCGACCAACTGCGCCGCTGGTCGGGCGTCTGGACCCCGAAAGACGAGGGCCAGGTTGAACGCGAAGACCAGGTGATTGCGGATGTGCTCCTGAAACCCGAGCTGACCGAAGAGGAGAAGGCCAAGCAGGCCAAGGAAGCGGACGACGACGCCAAAGGCGAGGAAGGCGAAGAGACACCGGTCATTGCGGCCGAGACGAAGCTGGACAACACCGAGATGTACGTCCGGCCCGGCGGTTTTGTCGGGGACGTTCCCGTTGAGAAGCTCGACGAGCTGCTGGTCGGCGCCAACGTCGGTGATAAGAAGACCACCACCGTTGAGGTCCCCAAGACCTATTTCAACGAAGACTACCGCGGCCGGAAGGTCGAGGTCGAGATCACCGTTAAAGACATCAAGTACCTCAAGCCTGCCGAGATCGATGAGAACTTCCTCAAACGTTACGACGCCGACAGCGAAGACGATCTCCGCGAACTGGTTCGGGACAACCTCCAGTCCCAGCTCGAATCGCGCATTCGCAACGAGATGAGCGAGCAGGTGTACAAGTACCTGATCGAGAAGATCAGCTTCGACCTGCCGCTGGATATCGTGGGCCGCCAGGCCGGCACCCTCCTGCAACGGCAGTACATCAACCTGCTCTCACGCGGGCTGAGCCGTCAGCAGGTCGACGAGCAGATGGAACAGCTTCGCGCCGGCAGCGAGGAGGAGGCCAAGGAGCAGCTCAAGACCTTCTTCATCATGGACAAAGTGGCCGATAAACTGGAGATCGAGGTCACGGAGGAGGAAATTAACGGACATATCGCTCAGGTGGCCGTCCAGCGCGGACAGCGGCCGGAGAAGATGAAAGAGCAAATGGAGCGTGACGGCTCGCTCTCCCAGTTCCGCATGGACATCCGCCAGAACAAATGTATCAACAAACTCCTCGAATCAGCCGATATCACTGAGGCTGAAGCCGGGGCCGAGGCTGGGGAGAAACCCAAGAAGGCCAAGAAGACCGCCAAGAAGAAACCGGCCAAGAACAAGGACAAGGCCGAGAAGCAGGATCAGTAGAGGATTATCGCATGTCATTAGAGCACGCTGGAAGACACATAGGCAGGGGTTCCGACGTTTACAGCCAGTACGGGCCGTACCAGCGCTATCGCCAGATGAGTCTGGACGATATGCTGCTGGAAAACCGCATCGTCTTTCTCATCGGCGATATCAACTATGCCCGTGCCGCTGAAGTCATCATGAAGATGCTGTACCTGGACAACATGAAGCGCGGACGTGAAATCAGTTTGTACATCAACTCTCCGGGCGGCACGGTCGACGACACGATGGCGATCTACGACACGATTCGCTTTGTCGGCTCGCCCATCGCGACGTACTGCATCGGCCGGGCTCAGTCCGGCGCGGCACTGGTCCTCGCGGCCGGAACCGAGGGCAGCCGATACGCCCTGCCCCACGCCAAGGTCATGCTGCACCAGCCCTGGGGCGGCGTTACCGGACAGGCCTCCGACATCAAGATCCAGGCCGAAGAGATTCTCAAGGCCAGGCAGGTCCTGAATGAGATTTTTGCCAAACACACGGGCCAGCCGATCGAGAAGATCGCGGAAGAGACCGAGAGAGACCGGTATATGAGCGCCGCCGAGGCCAAGGAATACGGCCTGATCGACGAAGTGCTCCACGAGGACGAGAAGAAGCACCGACCGCCGTCCGAGAAGGACAAGAAGGACGACGAAGAGAAGAAGGACGAGCCCTCACCGAGCGACGACGCCTGATCGCGTTGCCGTCGCGGAAGAAAGGGCGCCTGCCGGACCGATCGTGAGAAGCAAAGGAAATGGACCCATGGCTGTGAATGAAACCTTAGTGCCCATCGTTATAGAGAAAAGCGGCCGCGGCGAACGCGCCTACGATATCTTTTCCCGCCTCCTGAAGGACCGGATCATCTTCCTGGGCGGCACCGTCAACGACGGTACCGCGAATTTGATCATTGCCCAGATGCTGTTCCTCAGCAACGACGACAGCAAGAGCGACATTCACTTCTACATCAACTCGCCGGGCGGCTCCATTACGGCCGGCTTGGCGATCTACGACACGATGCAGTTCCTGCGCTGCGATGTCGCGACCTACTGCGTGGGCCAGGCCGCCAGCATGGGGGCCGTTCTGTTGGCCGGAGGCACCGCGGGCAAGCGTTTCCTGTTGGCCAACAACCGCGTGCTCCTGCACCAGCCCCACATCATGGGTGTCCTCGAAGGGCCGGCCACCGACCTCGATATCGAGGCCCAGGAAATCTTGCGTTTGCGCGCCAAGCTGTATGAAATCCTCGCCAAGCACACCGGCCAGACCACCGAGAAGATCGAGAAGGACTGCGACCGCAATCTCTGGCTCGGCGCCGAAGAAGCCATCGCCTACGGACTGGCGGATCGTGTCCTCCAGAAGGCCCCGGAGATCGTCCGGGATCGTGACACGGAAGAAGAAGACGAGTCGAAGTAAGACCTAGGGCCGCCATCGTGAAACGCCGCCAGGCCAAAGAGAATGCTCGCACAATCGTGCTTCGCCTCGCGACAACCGCTCTCGTGCCGCTGCTGCTCATGGGTTGTGGCATCGGCAGCGAACGAAAGGACCCGCTGGAGATCGAGGCCCAGAAGCTCGAGGCGGAAAAGGCCGAACTCACGCGGGAACTCCAGCAGTGTCAGGCCGAGAACATCCAGTTGGCCGAGCAAGTCAAGGCCCTCTCGGCCATCCCGGAGGGCAAGCGCCTCGATCCCTACAAGCTCACGGGCGTCCGGATCGGCAAGTACAGCAACTTCTACGACAAGACCGGCGACGGCATCCATGAGAAGCTGATCGTCTATATCAAGGCGACCGATACCAACGGCGACATCGTCAAGGCCGCCGGCGCCGTGAACGTGCAGCTTTGGAATCTCAACAACCCCAGCGACGAGGCCCTGCTCGGCCAATGGCAGGTCGATCCCAACGAACTGCACAAGCTCTGGTTCAGCACGATAGTCTCCGCCAGTTACCGCCTGACGTTCGACACGCCGGCGGCGCTCGATACCCTGGCCGAGCCTCTCACGGTCAAGGTCGCCTTCACCGACTACCTCACGGGCGAGACCTTCCACGTCCAGAAGGCCATCGACCCGCGCTTGTAGTATGAGACAAGTGTGAAGTGTGAAGTTCTGCGATCCCTTGAAACTTCCCACTTGAGACTTCAAACCCGAAACTACAGGCGCCCGATCACGGCAGCAAACCGCCTCCCCGGAGGCCCGGCATTTTGCGCTTGGGGCCAATAGCCTAATGGGCGTGCTTCGCACGCCTGATACGGATTAGGATAGATCCTTGGGCGGCATCCGGTCGGGGGGGGGGTTACCCCACCGGAACGCTATCGAAATGGAATCTAGCCCTATCGGTGGGCAAATGGCCCACCCTACGAGACTATTCAAAGTATAACAGTAATACAGATATCTACTTTTCCGGTTCGCTTTCCTTTCCGCTCGGTAATTCACCTACCTTATTTTTCA
>CAYNQP010000397.1:0-4310 GCA_964399325.1 uncultured Pirellulales bacterium | reverse complement strand
GGAGTCCCGCTCCTGGGTGGAATATCGTGTGCGGCACCCGGAGAGTATTGAACCGACCGATAGAGACAGATAGCAAAGGGCTGTTCTGTGCGAAAGGAGGTGTGAATGCTGAGAAGGCTATCAATAGCCCCCACGGTGGTGGGGTTGGCTCTCGTTTGAACGTCGATAGGCTCTACCTGCTAGCGTTGGACCTGCGAACGCGGGGCACCGTCTTTCAAATGAGGTAGCGGCCCATATTTTCCCGCCATGAGCAACAACGCTCGGAGAAAACGAAATGGTGAGAAGGAGGAGGAAATGAAAAAGCTACTAACGATATGTCTGTTGTCAGTTGGGTTCATGATGACCGCAGTTCCAGCAAATGCGGCTGTGACTGTCACCACCGTGGCCAGTGGGCAGGACTTGGTCGACCAGATCATTGGCGGCGGAATCACGGTGAGCAATGTCAGCTACACCGGAACGCTCGGAGCATCAGGGATCTTCACCAGCGGGACTTCTTCAGGTCTCGGGGTTGTCGACTCCGGTATCATTCTGACCTCTGGAGATGCATTGCTGGCGCAAGGGGCGAATGATAGCGATGCCACTACAGGCAACAATGGTTTGGCTGGAGATGCCGACTTGGATAGCCTTATTCCTGGGTATCACTCCCATGATGCGACCGTTCTCGAATTTGATTTTGGGAGCGCCGGAGGCGACATGTACTTCAACTACGTTTTCGCGTCCGAAGAGTACAACGAATGGACGAACACCTCTTTCAATGATGTGTTCGGGTTCTTCTTGGATGGCACGAATGTTGCCCTGATTCCAGGGACGACAACTTCGGTTTCGGTCAATAACGTCAACGGCGGCAATCCGCTCGGTACGAATGCCTCCCACCCGGAGTTCTTCCACAACAACGATCTCAGCGACGGCGGGCCATTCTTCGACTTTGAATACGACGGCTTCACCGATGTCTTCACGGCCCAAGCTCTTGGCTTGGCACCGGGGAATCACCATATCAGGCTGGCCATTGCGGACTCAGGCGATTGGATCCTTGATTCGGCAGTGTTTATCCAGAGTGGTACGTTCTCCGATGAGCCGACTCCGACAGTGATCCCTACTCCCGGGGCGATTGTATTGGGTAGCTTGGGGATAAGTCTGGTTGGCTGGTTACGTCGGCGTCGGTTGGTCTGATCTTCCATGAGCCTCTACTTGGTCTTGCTAAACCTGCGAGTGCAGGCCGCTGCCCCGTCCGAAAGACAGCGGCCTGCATTCCGCGATGAACAAGGACATTCGGGACGAACGGAATGATGACGAGGTCCCTGTTAGCCGGTATGACAGGGAGGAAAGGCACCGCTCGGCGTGCTGCGGCAACGTCAGCCCAACGATTCCGCCACCGAATGGTGCCTTGCTATGCACTGTCGGCATCGGCTTCGTCGTCCGGCCGCATCGACCAAGAACGAGATCATTGTCTCTCACTCGAAGGACTGCGATCCCACTCGCAGCTCTCTTTCACTGTTTCATTGCTTCATACGCCCGATCGCATCAAGCACCTTGAGCTTCTATGAGCCCCTCGCTTCGCAGCAGACCGCACATTCCCCCACAATCGTCTGGCACCCGTCGCAAACAGTGGCCGTGAACGCCGGATCGTTCCCGAAGAAACGATCAAAGGCGTCCAGGATCATTGGATCGAGGGTCGAGACCCTTGTGTCTGCCCACGTCATTCAACTATCCCACGCCAGAAAACCGCCCCTGGCCGCCCCGGTTTGGGTGAGGGCAGCCAGCGCGGAAAGAACAATCAGGTTTGGCGTATCGAACGGAACACGAAAGAATTGCTCGCGAAACAAGTTCTTTTAGAAGACACGAGCAAACAGCCAGAATGCAACTTGACATCGAGCTCTTTATAGGTGCCACACGCATGGCAGCTCATCCTCAATCATGGTATCAGGACCCGGGCTCGCAGAGGGTCAGGGTGTGGTCGATGAGCTCGGCGCCGCCCCAGGCACCGTGGCCCGGAACGACGACTTCGACCCGGGGATAGGCGGCTCGCACTTCCCGAACCGTCTTGGGATACGCCGCCAAATCACCGTCCGTCGTATTGCCTAACGAATTGGAGTCGAGAGACTTGATCAGACAGCCTCCGAAGAGGACTTTCTGCTGAGGCAGCCAGGCAACAATGTTATCGAGGGTGTGACCGGCTCCGAAGTAGCCCAGCATGACAGCGGTCTTGCCGCAGTGGACAGCGCGCGCGCCCGTGAAGGCGTGCTGCGGCACCGGCAGTTGATGCTGCTTGGCAAGGATCACCGTTTTGTCCAGGGCGTAGGACGCGGCGCCTCGGCGATGGGCTTTCGCCAGCCCACCCATGCAATCTTCGTGGAAATGCGTGGGGACAACGGCCGTGACAGCGGCGCCAAAGTCGCGCGCGATCCGGTCGAACAGCACCGCTGTCTGCTCGTCGGTCCACGGCAGATCAATCAGCAGGGCCTCTTTCCCGTCTATCACAACAAGTCCATTGGCGCCGACACGCCCGTAGCCTTGGAGGTTCTTGTAGGTCGTGTGAACCCAGATGCCCTCGTCAATCCGATGCAGGACGACGTCCTCCGAGACGGTGATGTCCTGTTCCAGGCGAACTGCTTGCTCAGATTGGCAACCGGCCAGAAACACCCCGGCCCACAGCATGGCGAACGCTGCGATCTGTCTCATGGACCACCTCAGGCTGTCTCGAACACTCTCGATATCAACATACCCTGTTCTTGCCGATAGCCGGCCAAGAGCAGAAGAATACCGGCACAGACGAGCCCGGTCAACCTGACGACTGTCGTCCCGTGAGATCTTGCGGGTCCCCGTCGCCCTCATATGGGGGAGAACAGAAGGCTGGCGATTGCATTCCGCGGTATTTCGCCTACAATAGAACCTGATATCGGCATATCGTCTTTGTTGAAAGGAGACGTGATGAAAGCAAGACAAGCTCCGTGGATCGTGTCCGTTGGCATCTTACTCGTAAGCCTCTCGAGCCGGTCCGGCATCGCACGAGACTATCCGATCCGGCCGGTGCCCTTTACGGAAGTCAAGCTCACCGATCCGTTCTGGGCCCCACGAATCGAGACCAACCGCAAGGTGACGATCCCGTACGCCTTCAGCCAGTGCGAGCAGACCGGCCGCATGGACAATTTCGCCATTGCCGGCGGGCTGATGGAAGGCGAGCACAAAGGCGACTTTCCTTTCGACGACACCGACCCCTACAAGATCCTCGAAGGGGCGTCCTACGTCCTGAGCGTCCAGCCCGACCCGGAGTTGGACAAGTACCTCGACGAGCTGATCGCCAAAATTGCGGCGGCCCAGGAGGATGACGGGTATCTCTATACCTGCCGGACGAACAAGTGCGAGCGCCTCAAGAACTGGTATGGCGAGAACCGCTGGGAAAAGTTGGCCGGCAGTCACGAACTCTACAACATGGGCCATCTCTACGAGGCAGCGGCGGCTCACTACCAAGCCACGGGCAAGCGAAATCTATTGGATATCGCCCTCAAGAACGCCGATTTTCTGGCTACGGTCTTCGGTCCCGGCAAGAACGAGGACGCGCCGGGCCATCAAGTCATCGAGATGGGGCTGGTCAAGCTCTATCGCGTCACTGGGGACGAGAAGTATCTGGACCTGGCGAAGTTCTTCCTCGACACGCGCGGGCCGGACGGCAACCCCTACAACCAGTCGCACCAGAAGCCTTTCATGCAGAGCGAGGCGGTCGGTCACGCCGTGCGGGCCGCCTACATGTACAGCGGGATGGCCGATGTCGCCGCCATGACGGGGGACCAGCGCTACCTGGAGGCCATCGACCGGATATGGGACGATGTCGTCTCGAAGAAGCTCTACCTGACCGGCGGCATCGGAGCCAGGGGCAATGGCGAGGCCTTCGGTGCGGCCTATGAGCTGCCCAACGAGACCGCCTATTGCGAGACCTGTGCCGCCATCGGCAACGTCTACTGGAATCAACGCATGTTCCTATTCCACGGCGACGCCAAGTACATCGACGTGCTCGAACGAAGTCTTTACAACGGCGTGATCTCGGGTGTCTCGCTGGAGGGCAATCGGTTCTTCTATCCCAATCCGCTGGCCTCACACGGGCAACACGAGCGTAGCCCCTGGTTTGGCTGCGCCTGCTGTCCGGGCAATATCGCGCGCTTCGTCGCATCGGTCCCCGGCTACGTGTACGCTCAGGCCGACGACAAGCTTTATGTGAATCTGTTCGTGCAGGGATCGGCAGCCGTCAAGATGAACGGGCGAACCGTTAACCTGACGCAGGAGACTGAGTACCCCTGGGCCAGCAGAGTGAAGCT
>CAYNQP010000396.1:0-4312 GCA_964399325.1 uncultured Pirellulales bacterium | reverse complement strand
AGCCCATGAACGCGCAGTCGATCACGACCGCCGTGCGCCGGCCTTCAATCCAGTGCAATACCGACATTCCGCCCGTCCCGGCATCGATGAAATCGACGCCCGGATGCCGGTCGGCGAGCTGGCCCAGCCGCTCGATCAGGTACACACCGATCCCCTCATCCGCCATCAGCGGGTTACCGAGACCGAGCACCACCACGGGCTTCTTCATAGATTTACTATTTACAATTGACTATTTACTATTTGATTTTGTGCATGGAGGGGAATCACGCCGGCCAAGCTGGCGAGGTTCAGTCTCCAAATCATAAATCGTAAATTGTAAATCGACAATCATACAAACTGCACGTCGAGCATGTGCGTCGAGCAGGAGATGCAGGGGTCGTACGAGCGAACCAGCATTTCGAGCTTCTGTCGGACCGCATCCTGGCCCTCGTCGATGATCTCGGGCACGAACTTCTCGAAATCCTTCTGGATATTCGCATGGTTCTGGTTGGTCGGGATGCAGATATCGGCCGCGACGCAGTTGCCCTTGCGATCGAACTCGTACTCGTGGAACAGAATGCCGCGCGGCGCCTCGACGCATCCGCTGGCCTTGCCCGCCTTCGGACTGACCTTGACCTGCTCGTCCTTGAGACCCTTGGTCAGAAGCGCATCGATCATCTCGATACTGGTTTCAACCACGTGCACACATTCGACGAGCTGGGCGACATTGTTCATATAGGGACTGCAACAGCCTTTCTCAAGACTGAACATCTTCGCCACGGCCTTGGCCGTCGGCGAGAGCAGCTCGCCATTGTTGTTGAACCGAGCCAAAGCGCCGACTGCATACGCATCGCGGTTCCACTTGGTCCATTTGGCGGTGGACTGATCGACCACGTACTCGTTGGCCACCGTCTGCCAATCGTTGATCGCGACCGTTCCGTCATGGTCGGTCGAGGTGATATCGCCATGATAGAACGTGTAGGTCGGCGGGTTGTCCTGCTTGAGCGAGACATACTCGGTCTCGCGGGTGAAGTTCGGCAGGTTGCCGGCCACCGACAGCACGACCTCGGCCACTGCCTTCAGGGTAGACAGGCTGTTCTTGAGCCTGTCCTGCAAAACGCGGAACTCCTTGACGGTGGGAATCTTGGTCAGACCGCCCGGCTTCAGCGTTACAGGGTGGGTCGTACGGCCCGCAATCAGATCGGACCATTCGTTGGCCAGCCGGTGCAAACTGATGATCGCCTTGACCGCGTCGGGGGCTTTGGCGACCAGCGGAACAACCGACGGCATGCCAAACAAATCCGGCGCCACTAAGTAACCCACGTGCAGCACGTGGCTCTGCAACTGCTCGGAATAGTGCATCAGAATGCGGACGGTGTCGGCCTGCTCGGAAACCTCGATGTCCATCGCATTCTCAACCGCCTTGGTGGCCGCCAGCGAGTGCGTGATCGAACAGATGCCACAGATGCGGCTGACGATCGTCTGGATGTCCTCGTAGCTGCGTCCCCGCACCATCGCCTCGAAGAAGCGCGGCGCTTCGGGCACCTGCCACTCGACCTTCTCGACCTTGCCGTCGGTAGCGTTGACAACGATATTGCCGTGCCCTTCGACACGCGTGACGTGTTGCACGTTTATATTGATTTTCTTACTCATGGATCGTCGGCTCCTGCTGGCTTCCGAAGAGAACCATCTTCGTCTTTAATTGCTCAACGCTCAGACCATACTTCTCAATAACGTCCTTGGCGGCGTCCACGTTCGGATTGTCGATGTAGCCTCGGCAGCCGAAACACCGAAAGCCGTTCGAAGGACATCGCGCCCCGCAGCCGGCTCGGATGATCGGACCGAGGCAGACCTGGCCGTATTCCCACAGACACGGATTGCCCTTGGCCTTGCACTCGACGCACACCGGATACTCGGGAATCTCCGGCGTCTTGCCCAGCAGCAGACACCGCACGATGTAGGTGAACTCTTTGCGGTCGATGGGACAGCCATGCACGTAGAAGTCCACCGGAACCACCTCATCAAGGGCCTTGGTCAGTTCCGTCGCCAGATGGGGTTTCTGGGCGTCCTTGCCATAGACGCACGTCTTGACCTCGTCGAGGTCGAAGTTGTTCTTGAGCTTGTTGATCCCGCCGATGGTGGCGCAGGCCCCCAACGCAATGAGCACCTTTGCGCGGCTGCGGATCAGCTTGAGCCGCTCTTCATCCTCAAGACGAGTGATCGATCCTTCGACGATCGCGATATCGTACTCGTCGCTCTTTTCGCTCATCGCCTCGCGCCATTCCACGACGTCGGCGCCGCCGAGAACGTCAAGCAACTCCTCTTCGAGATTGACGATCTGGAGCTGGCAGCCTTCGCAACAGGCGAAATCGAATATAGCAATCTTCGGTTTACTCATCGTTAAATCGCCTCCGGCATCGTAGCCAAATCAGAGTATCGAAATACGGGCCCGTCCATACAGGCGTACGTGCCGTTGATCTGACAATGCCCGCACTTGCCGACGCCGCACTTCATCTTGCGTTCCAGGTTCAGGAAAATGTTCGTATGGGGCACTTCGTGCTCGTCAAGTGACATCAGCACGAACTTGTACATGATGGGCGGGCCGCAGACCAGTACGATCGCGGAATTCAGCGTCGTTTCCACCTTGGGGATCAGTTTCGTGACGACGCCAACGTTCCCCTTCCAGCAATCGTGAGGCTCATCGATGGTTTCCAGCATCTGAACGTCGTCGCGCTTTTCCCAGGCCGCCACTTCCGAGGCAAACAGTCGCTGGTCGTGGCACTTGGTTCCTTGCAGGATCGTCACCGCACCGTAGTCGTCGCGGTTGTCGAGCACATAGTTGATGAACGAACGTTGGGGGACCAGGCCGATGCCGCCGCAGATAAAGACCACATTCTTGCCTTTGGCCTCCTCCACGGGATAAGTCCCGTCGCCGAGCGGCCCGCGAATGCCGATCTTGTCGCCCTTCTTGAGGCGGTGGATCGCATTGGTGACATTGCCGATCTTTCGCACTACCAGCTCGAAGCCGCCCGCCTGGGTGGGCGAGGAACTGATCGTAATCGGCGCTTCGCCGATGCCGGCCACGGAAACCTCTACGAACTGCCCCGGCGTGAAATCGAATGGGCCGTCGTCCATCGCCAGCCGCAGGTACTTCTCCGTCACATTCATCGAGTCGGTCTCGACGACCGTCGCCAACTGCGGCAGATAGATGTCCTTCTTTTCAGCACAACACTGACACATTCGTCAAAACCCTTCAATTGATGATTGATAATTCAATTACCCATATCAACTTCTCAGCCAATGCCTAAATCGTCGATCAGCACGTTGTACACACTAACCGGATTAGCGATGTCCGGCAGGCACGCCGCCACACACCGCCCACAACCGACGCAGGCGATCTGCCCGCCGATCTTCTCAGGGACGTACTTGGCCTTGCGATACAGCCGGTGCCGGAAACGGTCCGCGCGAGACTTTCTGAACTCGTGCTCGCCGGCCACCTTCGTGAACCCATCGAGCAAGCACCCATCCCACGCCCTCTCGCGCTTGCCGGTCTTCAAGTCCCAATTCACGTCATCCTGCACGTTGAAGCAATAGCACGTCGGACAAACCTGGTTGCAGGAACCACAGGAGAAGCAGGTCTTGGCGCGTTGCTCCCAGACCGGATGGTCGTAGGCCTTGGCGAGGAGCTTGGGCAGATACGCCGGGTCGCACTTGAGCTGGTGGCGATTCAGCCCTTTCTTGTTCTTGGCCCAGACCGCCTCTCGGCTTTTCAGGGCCGCCGCGTCGGCCGTGACCGCCTTCATGGCGGCCGCCATGAGCTTCTCGCCCTTTTCCGTCGCCGCCTCGGCCACGTAGCTGTCGCCGATATCCGTCAGAAGGACATCGTATCCCTCCTTAACCACCGCCGTTCCCATCGACGAGGCGAAGACGTTCTCAGAAGGCTTCACGACATCACAGGCAACGATCGTGGCGCTGTCGCGCCGCGTCATGTAATGGGTATCGCAATTGCCTTGTCGAAACAGCTCGTCCATCTGATTGATCGCGATCATGTCGTAAGGGTGAACGCCGAGCAGAACGAACGCGTTGTCGTCATACTGCGACTCGTAGCCACCGCCCATCTCATACGTCATGAGCACTTCCGTCGCCGGTTGAAAGAACTTCTTGGGAGGCCCAAGCGTTACGTCATAGTCCAGCCGCAGGTCCTGCGCCGACTCCAGAGGAGCATAGTCGAATCGATCTCCCTTGGCCTGGACGCCAAAAACGCGCTCCTTCTTGACCAGGGCCTCGACAAAGTCGGCGAAATCTTTCTTGGCTATCTTCTTTACACTCATTG
>CAYNQP010000395.1:0-4315 GCA_964399325.1 uncultured Pirellulales bacterium | reverse complement strand
CATCGGCACCGTACTTGGGCATCTCGATCCAGTCGCCGATGTGGAGCATCTGGTTGGTCGAGAGCTGAATGCCGGCCACCAGGCCCAGGATCGAGTCCTTGAAGATCAGCATGACAACCGCCGTCATGGCCCCGAGCCCGCCCAGCAGCAGGTTGGGGGACTTGCCCATGATGGTCGAGACGACGATGATGCCAACGATGGCGTAGAGGATGATCTTGGCGGCCTGCACGAATCCGCGAATGGGACGCCGGCGGGCCATCTCGAACGTGCGGTAGATATCGATCAGGGCGTTGAGCAGCGCGTCGAGCACGAGGAGGCCGACGATGATCGTGTAGACCACCGCCGCACGTTGGATCACGGCGATCGCGCTCGGATATCCTTCGGCCACGAAGGGAGCCAGCGCATAGACCACCACGGCCGGGGCCAGGTGCGAGAGCCGGTTGAAGACCCCCCGGTTGGCGAGCATATCGTCCCAGACCGTCTTGGTACGCTGCACGAATTTCTTGACAGATCTCAGCAGCAGCCGCTTGGCGATCAGATTCGCTGCGAACGCCGCAACAACCGTGAGCATCGCCGCGAGGATACGCCCGACAACCAGCGCCGCACCCTCAGCCAGTCCCAATTGCATCAACCAGTTCACTAACTGCGTCATAGCCATTCGCCCTCTTCTGGCCGGCCAAGGCCCGCCCTACCGAAGTTCATGTCCCGCACTTCTGGCGTGCGGAACGGCCCCACGTTAGCACACTCAAGCCGACGATGCAAGAACCCCCGGTGCCCCGGATACTCGTGGCAGCAGGTGTGCGTGGTTGCCGCGTGCGATCATAGCCGCTGAGATGGGCCTCGTGACAAAATGTAGAGGTCAAAGAGCTAGGATCAGAATAGCGGAACCACCGCCACGCGGTGATGACTCCCTTCGAAAACGGTGACAGTCACGAATGGTGTCTCCAGAACTCCAACGGCGAGAGCTACCGGTTCCGCGAGTCGGTCAAGAAGAACACCTCAGGACGGCAGTGATCCTCTTGACGGTGCGAGATAACCGTGTATAGTACGCTCTATGTGGGCCCAAATTCGGCGCCGAGGTGGGTTCTTTTTGCACGCTGACTTCCAGGCAAGCAGTAAGATTGTTGAAGGAATAGGTTCATGAGCCTGATAACAGCACGCGATTTGTCAAAAGCATACCTGAGGGGGGAGGTTAAGGTTGATGCACTGAAGGGTTTGGGGTTTGAGATCGAACCTGCTTCTTTTGTTTCGTTCGTTGGTCCTTCAGGCAGTGGGAAGACTACCCTCTTGAATCTCATCGGGTGTCTGGATAAGCCGACTTCGGGCATCCTAAGGGTAGCCGACACAGACGTCTCGATGCTTGATACGCGTATGGCCGCCGCTTTTCGCGGTAAGAATATCGGCTTCATATTTCAGGACTTCAATCTTATTCCTGTGCTTACAGCGTATGAAAACGTGGCTTATCCACTCGTTGTAGTACAGAATACCGGGGCTATTGAAAGAAATCGGCGCGTTTTGGCTCTTCTTGATGCAGTGGGAATGGCTGAACAAAAAGACAAGTACCCCGACCAGATGTCCGGTGGACAGAAACAGAGGGTCGCCGTTGCCAGAGCCTTGGTCACAAATCCAAAGCTCGTCTTGGCCGATGAGCCGACGGCCAACCTTGACCACAAAACAGCCTACCGAGTGATCGATATCATGAAAAAGATGAAGAATGAACTCGGCACGACCTTCATCTTTTCAACCCACGACCAGAAAATTGTCGGAGAGGCTGAAATCATATACACGCTGGAAGACGGGGAACTGGCTGCGGGGGAGGCTAAGAGCAATGTTTGACCTATTCAAGATCGCCATACGAAATCTGTTAAGGTATAAGCGAAGAACACTTCTGACCGCTTCATTAGTGACCATTGGGGTCGTATTTGTGCTGGTGTTTGTCTCCGTGTCGGCGTCATTCAAGCATATGATGATTGGGCAGATAACGGACTCTTTTCTTGGGCATATCCAGATTCACAAGAAGGGCTATGTCGCGTCCATCGACAGCTTACCGCTCACACCGACTCTAAGTCCGAACGGATACCAGAAAGCAGAGAAGGCCCTAGATGAGATTCCTGACATAGAGGCCTATTCAAAGAGAATAAAATTTGGCGGCATGTTCAGTAACTTTGTGGAAACAACGAACGTAAGACTCAACGGCGTTTATCCTGAGCATGAAATCAAGACTTCTCCCTTGCTTCTATCAAGGATAAAAGAAGGGGATGCGGCCATACGCACCGGAGATATTCTTGTACCTGAGCTTTTGGCAAAAGGGATGAAGGTCAAGGTAGGGGATACCGTTGTTGTCATTGCGACGAATAGGGATGGTTCTGTAAATGGAAAGCAGTTTCGAGTCGGAGGGATACTCGAGAGTGCGACAGGTCCGGGCGGTAGAGATGGATATATTCACATCGATGACGCTGCAGAAATCCTAAGAATGGATGCCCTGGAGATAAGCGAAATCGCCGTAAGGCTGAAGGATTTTGGCCGACTCCACGCGGTATTCAATAGGCTGAAAGGTGCACTCGAAAACGAACTCAATAAGCAAGGGAAGCCGGCATTCGAACTGCATACATGGGAAAAACTTTCGCCCTTCTACAATATCGCGAGAATGATAGACATTATGACGTTCTTTGTAAAGCTAATGCTTATGGCCATAGTTCTTATAAGCATCATGAACGTGATGGTCATGGCGGTTTATGAGCGGATCAGGGAGATTGGCACCATGGCGGCCATAGGTACGCTGCCTAAGAAAATACTGGCTATGTTTCTCATAGAGGGCTTTTTGTTAGGATCCTTGGGTGCCGTTGTTGGAAATGCTCTGGGCGTTGCGATCATTTCCCTGCTCGATATGGCGGAACTCACCTTCAATTTCGGCAGGCAAAAGGGATTCTTACTTTCTCCAAGCATACCGATATGGGACATCTTCATGATATCAGCAATCGTCATAGTGATTTCCGTCATGGCGAGTATTCATCCGGCGTACAAAGCATCCAAAATGAACCCGATTGACGCACTGCGACATGTTTAGGGGGCACTGTGACATGAAGAAGACACTATTCTCAAGTTGGGTAATCATATCATTGGTGTCAGTCGTAGCCTGCGTTGCTCAGAGAAATGAGACTGACGAGGTTCTGGACGCCGGCAATAGGCTGCTAGCGCAATTAGACAGAAATCTGAATCCGGAGTCCTATGAGTCCTACAGAAAACTCATCAATATTGAGCCTGATGGCAAGAGGAAAGAATTCGTACTCTTTGCGATTAAGAAAGGAATGGATAAGGTGGCATCCGTCTTCTTGTCCCCTGCCAGCGACAAAGGTAGAAGTACTTTAAGACTCGATGAAAACATGTGGCTTTACATTCCTAATGTAGGCAAACCCATTCGCATAACCAGCCTTCAGTCTGTGGTAGGGGGCGTGTTCAACAACTCTGATATATTGCGGCTTGATTATGCCGCGGAATACACTGTTGAGCGGATGCAGGAGTCAAATGACGAATATATCCTCCACCTCAAAGCAAGGACAAAGAGTGTGGCCTATGATAAATTGAAAATGTGGGTAGATAGAGGCAAGATCTTGCCTACCAAGATCGAATGTCTTAGCGCAGCGTCCATGCTCATCAAGACCATGTATTTCAAAGAGACCAAGGACTTCGGGGATGGAATTGTAAGGCCCTCGGTGATTGAGACGGATAGCCCTTTGCAGAAGGGCTACAAATCTGTGATGATCCACGCGAACATCAAGAAGAGAACCTTCAAAGATGAAGTCTTTACCCTCACGTTCATGCCCAATCTGGAATCCTTGAGATAATGAGATTACAGCGACCGCTGGCGGTTTTGTTGACACTCTCTTTCGGGGCGGCTTTAGCGGAGGACGAGTATTCCTTTGATTTGTCGGAGATAGAGGAAAAGCCACTGCGCATCGGGGGGTATGTTGAAATGGAGCCTGTTCTTTTTTGGGCGGATGAGGGCTCTGCGTCGCACACGCTTAGACTATATGACCGTGACATAGACGATGTGCGTGAAGAGTACAACTTCGCCGCGTTAATGGATGGCAGCTATAGGATAGGACCTGCCGAATTTCGCGCCATCGTCAATGCTGATCTGAACAGATCGTATCTCGGGTGGTCGGGTGAAACAACGCTCTATGAAGGTTACATGTCATTGAGACCCTCGTCGGCGTTTAGCTTTGGTATAGGCAAGACAACCCTGAAATGGGGTAAAGGATATGCGTGGAACCAAAGCTAAACGCCGACGAGGGTCTCAATGACATGTAACCTT
>CAYNQP010000394.1:0-4330 GCA_964399325.1 uncultured Pirellulales bacterium | reverse complement strand
GCGCAGCGGTGCCTTGAGATCATGGGAGACAATGTGGGCGAAATCCTTGAGTTCTTGGTTTGTCTTTTCCAGTTGCCCGAGCAATTGGGTCTGACGCTCCTCCGCTCTCACACGTTCGGTGATGTCTCGGAAGCTCCATACTCTGCCCACGATCTCGCCGTTGACCTTGTGAGGTTGGGAGAACCTTTCGAATACGCGGCCGTCTTTGAAACTCAGCAGGTCAGAGGACTGCTCATCGGGACAGGAGTAGAGTCGTTGGACTTCGGCCAGAAACCCTTCTGGGTTTTCTAGTTGGTCCAATACGTGGGCGAGCAACCTGTCATCCTCTTCTGTTGCCGCGATATCCTCCGGAATGCGCCACAACTCCAGGAATTTTTGATTATTGCTAACGACGCGGCCATTCACATCGACGACCATAATGCCGTCTGCGGTTGCCTCCAGGGTCGCGCTATGCAGGGACAAGAGCCGCGTGAGTCTCTCCTCCGTCTTCTTGCGCTCGGCGATGTATCCCAATATGCTTTCAGCCATGCCATTGAACGATTGGGCAAGTTCTCCTATTTCATCCCTCGTTCTGACGTTCACTCTACTGTCAAGCTCGCCTCCTCCAAATCGAGCAATTCCTTGCATGAGCTGTCGTATGGATCCAAGAATGCTGTACTTGGCCAGAAAGAAGACGATAACGCTGGCCGCAAATGCGAAGACAACTGCTGTCGTTGCCGCTCGCCCTATCAGTCGGGAAACCTGCTCATCCACAATTCCAGATTGGACTTGCAGCCGGATCAGGCCCATTCGCTCCCCTGTGGGTTTCGTAATAGGCAGGCAGAAATCATAAACATGCTCTCCGTCATCCGAGGTATGGAACTGTGCCAACCTCCGGTCTGATTCAAGGGCTCTCTGGGTGACTGTGCCTTTGCGGACAGTCCCCCGCCTTTCTGACACGTCATGGTAGTACACCTGGCCTTCATTGTCGATGACAACGCAGTGCCGCGCGTAAGGAACGGAGGTCACCATGCTCTGGCATTCTCGATCTATCCCCTCCAATTCATTCAACTCGAGGCCCAATTCAACCAGATCATCGATCGTCTTTTGCAGGGGTTGAAGCTGGAGAAACACCCGCTCGACAACAGTCTGCTTGTAGGTGCGAATAAACGCGGTGATATTCCAATACGTGTTCAGCCCAATCGACAACAGAATGGTGCCTGCTGTAATGCCTATCAGCTTTTCTCGTACCTTGAAGGCGATCTTCATATCGTACTTCTCTTTTCCGTGAGGTCAATTCTTCCCAAAGACCACGACGACCGTGGCGAATGCCATCATCCGGTTGCCGCCGTAGGGCGAATGGCCGATTTCACCTCCGCCGAAGAAACCGGCGAAGGGCGCCCCTCTCAGACTCCTGCCGAGCAGAGAGAACATCGGGTCCACATCATAGCCGCACTCCTTGGCTACGTAGAACTGCGCATAGCAGTGAAGGAACAGCGCTCCGGCTACGTTCTTCTTGGGGATATCCCCTCTGTTCCTGGCAATAGTGGCGACGACGCCGGGTTTGTTTGTGACCTCTTTTTCGCTCGCAAACTCGACCAGGCTGATCTCCGTTCCTTCTTCCAAGCCTTCATGTGCCACAAGCACCGATTTGTCGGGATATATTTCATTGAAGCCCACCAGAAGGTAGTCCGCTACGTCCTTCTTGATAGGCTTCTTTAGACCATACTTGCCGATGACAGACAGCGGAACAAGGCCTCCACCTGCCTTGATGAGATCGGTCACTTTCCCTCCGGTCCACTCGTTGTAGACATCAGCCGCGGGCCGATGGTCTATCTCATAGACGATATGCTTGCCGATATCTGCCTTGGTGACTGTTCCTCTATGCTCAGGTTTCTCCGTGTAGCCGTATCCATAGGCTACGCCGACTTTGGAATCCATCCAGAGAGCAGCGACGGTCACGGAATTTGCGTCAACGCCATCGTTGGAATAGCCAAACCCGTCTCCCGGAATGATCTGCCCTGATTCTTGGCCGGCATTGCCTCCCCATATTGGGATTTTGCCTACCACGTCCTCCATTCCCTGGAATATGGCGGTGTCGGTGATCAGATTGAGACCGGCGAAGAAGAGAATTTTGGGAGGCCCTTTCGTGGATTGACCGGCATCGCTGAGCGCCGCGAGGATAGCCTGCCTTCCCGCCGCCCGATAGCTTGCGGGGTCCCGGTAATCCAGCTTGGCCGTTCCCACTCCCACAATCATGTCGGGCGAGGAGAATCCCATGATGGTCAGGCCGGAATGTATCCCATCCGGAACAGCCGTGCCTGTGACGTCACTGTTGAGACCCCATATCCGGACCTCCGGCTTGAGCGTGGCCTTCAGGCCGACGAAGACCTTCTTCTCGTCGTATTTCATGCCTGTGGTAAATATAGTGACGAGTTTAGGTGTGTCGCCGCCAAGCCCCTGCTCCATCATGTGAACGGCCTCATTCACTGCCTTCGCTTCATCGGTCTCGGCACTCCAGCCGTAGGCCATTTTCAGCGGACCTCCTGCCCAAGCGGTCATTTCCGCCCGGGGGATGAAGAGACTCGCAAGAACGATCAGGCAGAAGTGAATTGTCCCTTGTCTCATTCTCTCACTTTCACTTTCAGAAGGGATTTCCCCGATGGCACCATCCGAATGATCCCCGGTCCCCTCACAGACGATTTCTCAATCACATGGTTCGACACGTCCAAACCCCCACTGGCAAGAACACGCTCATAGGTGCTTGCCGGACCCACCTCGAAGGCCGCGTGCAGATGCACCCAGCGTCTGCGTGTGTATCGGCATGCCAAGGGGGCCTTGATGACTCATTTGTCTGGGGCAGGCGATGCCGGCAGGGGAACGGAGGCATCGGATTGCCCTGGTGGCCGTGATGCTTCGAGGAGAGTGTAAGTGTCGCCGAAGAAATCACTTACGCAACACGGGAATTGGCCGTGCACGAGCTTTCATGACCTGCCAAGTCACGGGAACGCCGCGCAACCGCCCTCGCCGCCGGCGAACGGTGAGTCCGCAAATGTCATGGGATTTCAGGTTCTCGGATGTTGGGGTGGATCGATCGCAGCGTTCCCCCTTGGATTCAACGCCTCCAGAACGGCGTCGAAATGAGGGAGCAGGTGATCCTTGTCCGGACCGCCCAGATGATCCCAGGGCAGGATGTCGTCGCGGCCAAGAGATTTCCGGGCGTCACCGTCAAGGTCCATGTCACACTGAGCGAAGGCGGCTCTCCATTTCTCATAGTCGAAGTTCTCATTCCACAGGTCAAATCGGGCGCCGGATCGCCAGGCGGCTTCGATCACGTTGCCGCAGCGCCTGTCACCGCGACCGATGGCCGATTCAAGCAGGCTCTGTTCGATGTTGTGAAACTTGAATTGCAGATACTTGATATGTCGCTGCCGTTTCTCATCCAGGATCAATTGCCTGGCCTGCTCGAAGTATTCCCTGGGTCTTTGTGAGAGCCAGCCGAGAGGTGTGTGAGGCTTGGGCACGAGCCAACTCACCGCGACATTGATGGTGCCGGTTTTGCCGTCTACCGTTCTGCGCAGCCGGGCCAATTGGTCGGCCAGTTCGACGATGGCCTTGACGTCGTCAAGCGTCTCGCCCGGCAGGCCCACCATGAAGTAGAGCTTGAGTCTCTGCCAGCCAGCTCGGTAGGCGGCTTCAACGGCGGCAAACAGATCGCTGTTCTTCAAGGGTTTGTTGACGATCTCGCGCAGGTGCTCGCTGGCCGCCTCCACGGCTATCGTCAAACCGCTTTTGCGCACGGATGAGAACAGCTTCGGCAGGAGCTGCAACTGTTGGTCCACGCGTAGACTCGGCACCGACAAGCCCACGTGTCTTTCACTGAAATAGGTCTGCAGCTTGCCGACAAGGTCCTCCAGATAGGGATAGTCGGCACTCGACAGGCTCAACAGGCTTACCGTATCGAAACCGCTCGATTCACACGAGGCCTTGGCCAGTTCGAATACCTTCTCGGCACTGCGGCAGCGGATAGGACGTCGGCAGAAACTCGCTTGGCAGAACCGGCATCGACCTGGGCAGCCTCGCATGATCTCGACACTGACCCGCTCGTGTACCGCCTCGTGAAACGGCACGATGGGCCGCGTAGGGACCGGCGCGTTCTCGAAGTTGGCGACAACGGCATTGCTGAATCGCGTCCGCAAGGGCTCGCGCGTGGCTCCGAACGAGGTGATACGCGCGCCGTCGTACCGGAACTCGTAGAACTGCGGTACGTAGGCCCACTCGAAACGCCGGGCTGCTTCGAACAACGTGTCTTCTTTGCTCTGTCCCGTGTCCTTGGCGGTCAGCAGGAGAT
>CAYNQP010000393.1:0-4342 GCA_964399325.1 uncultured Pirellulales bacterium | reverse complement strand
CGGCGTGGAAATTCTCCGACAGGCTCCTAGGGAGAATCAAAGATCCAGACGCTCTTCAGCCGTTGATCGAGATCGCATTGGGCCACAATGAACCCTCTTCATGCGCGTTCGCCGCATTCTCGCTGCTTTCGTATGGGAAGGTCGCTCATGATGTGTTGACTAGGTCATGCAAGCAATTCCTGAGAGTTTGTCAAGATACGCATGAGAGCACCATAAAGCGCATGTCCTTCGTCTGGCTCCTCCAATCATGTTTGCCCGATTCCGGCGCACGTTTGCAGATTGAACGATCCTTCATCTCAGTCCTGAAGAGAAAGGACGATGCGCATGAGATGCGTCTTGGTGCGGCATTTAGGCTCGGATATATACCATCACGTAAGGCAGCGGCGGCACTGAGAGACCTCTGCACCGACAAAGCTGAAGACCCGGAAGTGAGAGAAGAGGCGATACGTGCAATTGTGACGTATGTTAGGCTAGGTGAAGACATTGAAGATTGGAGTATCGATGACTCGCGTGTAAAGGAGTTTGTGTCTGCTGTCAAATCCCATAGGCATTATCTCGGCCGTGCGATGGTTGATCCCTTAAGCAGGTTGGTTAGCGACGGAGACGAGGATGTCAGCATAAGATGCAGTGCGGCTGCGGCGTTGGGAGCCATCGATAGCGAGGCAGCGAAGAAATCGCTGAAACAGTGTTTGGATGGGGTACGACCGCGAGGCAACGTGTGGCGCAGCACTGACGATTATTACGTGTCTCAGAGTATTGAACGAGCTTTGGCAGATTGAGATGCAGGTGTGACCCCGCCCTCACTGACCTAATACGGATTCTGAGAAATCCTCGCGCTTCGCCTTGTCACCCTGAGCGGAGCGTAGCGAAGTCGAAGGGTCCGGCCCGGAATGAGGCAGCCCTCTCAATTGCGACCAGATTCCTCGACTGCGCTCGGAATGACAACGTCACGGCTTATCATGCCCTGAGAGCCAAACGCGCAACAACTTTTCAGAATCCGTGTAACTCCCCCTCCAAGGCAACCGGGCGGCAACGTCACGGGTGAAGCTGCCGCCCGGATTACATGTCTTCCGTGTTACCGTTACCCTGCAACTCTTTCCGCGACGAGGTCGCCGACCTGGGAGGTCGAGTAGCCCATGCGTCCGGCCGCCAGGCTCTTGAGTTTGTTGGCGGTGACGTACATCACGGCTTGCTCGATGGCGTCGGCGGCCTTGTCTTCGCCCAGCGTGGCGAGCATCATCTGCGCGGCGCAGATCGCGGCCAGCGGATTGATGACGCCCTTGCCCGTGTATTTCGGGGCGCTGCCGCCGATAGGCTCGAACATGCTGACGCCCTCGGGGTTGAGATTGCCGCCGGCGGCGATGCCCATCCCGCCCTGCGTGATCGCGCCGAGGTCGGTGATGATGTCGCCGAACAGGTTTCCTGTGACGATGACGTCGAACCACTCGGGGTTCTTGACCATCCACATGCACGTGGCGTCGACGTGATAGTACTCGCGGGTGATTTCCGGATACTCCGCCTTGCCCATTTCGTGGAAGGCGCGCTCCCAGAGGTCATAGATGTAGGTCAGCACGTTGGTCTTGCCGCACAGGGCCAGCGTGTTCTTGTCGCCCTTGCCGCGCGCCTTCTTGCCATGCTTCTTAGCGTATTCGAAGGCGTACCGCAGGCAGCGATCCACCTGGAAGCGGCTGTAGACGGCTGACTGCACCGCCACCTCATGCGGCGTCCCTTTCATGGTGAATCCACCCGTGCCGGTATACGCATCGCCCGTGTTCTCGCGGACGACCACGTAGTCGATCTCCTTCGGCCCCTTGTTCTTCAACGGCGTCTCGACACCGGGGTAGAGCTTGACCGGGCGCAGATTGATGTACTGATCCAGCTCGAACCGCGCCTTGAGCAGAATCCCCTTTTCCAGAATGCCCGGCGCGACGTCCGGGTGGCCGATGGCTCCGAGCAGAATGGCCTGGAACTGCCGCAACTCTTCGACACCACTGTCGGGCAGCGTCTCGCCCGTTCGCATGTAGCGCTCACCGCCGAAATCGAATTCGGTCAAATCGACTTTGAAGCCGAACTTGTCGGCCGCGGCCTTCAACACTTTCACTGCTTCGGCCGTGACCTCCGGCCCCGTCCCGTCGCCGGGCATGACTGCGATCTTGTACACCTTCTGTTCTCCTTCTTCTCAAAACGTCTAACTTGCGTTGGTCGGAATTCAACCTTCGTAATTTGCATTCGGTTTGGGCATCACAGCCCCGACGGCTTTGCGCCAGTCGCGGAGCATCTTACGAAGCTCGGCGACTTTTTCCGCCATTTCGCCGACCAGATCGTGCTTTTCGCGGATGTCGTCCCGGAGATTATACAGTTCGATCCGATTATTTTCATAGAATTCTACCAGCTTGTAGTCACCCGCGCGGACGGCACCGCCGGGATTACCGCCTTGATTGCTGTAGTGCGGATAGTAGATGGCCCGGCGCTGGGGCCGGCCGCCTTCAAAAACTCTCGTCGATGCACACGCACTCTACTTGTCCTGCCTTTTGTCGATCCACCAGCTATCTTCGGAGATCAACGCTCGTTCAACTTCTCCGACGACGCGGCCGCTTTCATCAATGCTGATTTCACTGGGGATACCGAATATCCGGTACTTGTAGAATGTCCTGCCCCAGGACAGTTCGGCTGTGTCTGCCGAATCGATCATCACGGGATATGTGATGTTCCTGTCCTTTATGACCTTCCGCACCTCTTCGAGTTCGGCGCCGTCCACATAGGGGTGGACGGATACGAACAGCGGCTCGCCGGTGTTGCGCATCGTGTTGCCATATTGATTCTGCAGGCGCGGCAGTTCATGCATGCACGGCGCACAGTCGATGCCCCAGAAGTGCAGGATGATCGACCTGCCTTTGTGCTCGCGGAGGTCAACCGGTTCGCTCCCAATCCACATCGACGCCTCCAGTGAAGGCGCCGGGCCCTCCTCTTGCAGGTGACGGTAGAAAGTGTCCCGGTTCTTGGCGGTGGCGATCAGGACATCGAGTTTCTCCTGGGATTCACCGGCCGTGTAGGTGATCCCGCGATTCATATCCGCAATTGCGTATCCTTCAGGGATGACCGGCTCGAACAGACCTTCTTCGTACTGCGGACGAACGCTGATTTCCCCGACGTCCAATGTGAACTGCTGAAAGATCTCTACGCCCCCCTGGCTTGCTGCGTGACAGATATTGAATTCCATTCGCGCGGGCAGATACAGCGCGTCGCCGACCTTGCGGAAGTTGTGATAGACCACTTCTCTATCCGGAAAAATGCTTATCGGGCGGCCGAGCATCTGCATGTCACACCCGCGTGCCCAGCGGACGATGGCAAAGCCGAGCTTCGGGTCTACGGCCAGACGCATCGTTACCATACGTGTGATTTTCTCATTCGGCTTGGCATCAGGGTTGACCACGATAAGCGGTCGCAGTGAGCCGTCGGCGGATATCTCTTCCTCAGCGTGTTCCCGCAGCCACTGGTCTGCCTCCTCCTGGTTTTGGAGCACAGGATACTCCAGTATCTGCGTTCGCTCCAGGACGTAGCAGGGATTGCTGTCCACACGCGTGCATGACGGCGACAGCCGGGTCTCAGGGTCATCGAGCATGCCAAGCATATCGCGTACGTCGACGCCTTCGCGCAAAGCATCCTCGGAGGACAACTGCGGAAGGAACGCCGGCAGCGTGGGTGCACTTCCGAAACCGATCGGCTCGCCGGCCTTGAGAAGCTGGGCGTGCTTCCCGTCCGGCCAGATGATGCGAACCGTGTTACCGTCGCACGCGACTTGCCGTGTTTGCATCGGCTGAGCCTCGTCCGGATTCGTCAGGAGGTGGACGACCCACTTCCGGCCGGCGGACGCCATGCGAACGCGGGCCGTCTCACGAACCGATGGCGAGGTCTGGGTAAACCCGGCCTCGTAGTGAGCCTCCCACGACGGCAGACGGCGGGCTGCCTCCACCCATTCCTGCACCTGTGTGAGAAGCTCATCTCTGCTGATTTCGGGAAGGTCCGCCTGCTCTCTGGAAATGACATCCCACGCCTGAACGTGCGGCGACTCAGTCGTTGGAGCCGGGCCGGTTTCCCTCTCGGCGGGTTTCTTACGACAGCCCATCATTGCCGTGCTCGTCAGGGCGACCGCGGCAATCACTGCCGCAATGATCCCGATTCCTCTCGTCATGGCTAATCTCCCATTCCTATGAGGCTCCCACTTTCCTTATGTGGTCGAGCAGGCCACCGTCTTTGATGATCTCCAGCGCGAAGTCGGGCAGCGGCTTGAACTTGATCTCCTCACTCGTGGTCTTGTCTTTGATGGTGCCGTTGTCGTAGT
>CAYNQP010000392.1:1881-4355 GCA_964399325.1 uncultured Pirellulales bacterium | reverse complement strand
GCGGGACGCCATATCCTCGCCGGTCACCTCTTGGATGACTTCGAGCAGATCGCTGCCTTTGCGGGATTTCCTGGCGGCAACCTTGTCGAGAATCTCGCGGATGCAGTCAATACCATGCTCGTTGATGAGCCGCTGGGCCTCGAACATCGAATAGGCGTATCGAGCGGACTGGATCTTGCTCTCTCGTTCGACTGGAATGTCGCTGACGTAAACGGAGAAGTTGCCCGTCATCCAATACGCCAGATTGATTTCTCTCTCCAGGTCACGGCAGTCTTCCAGCTTGCGCCTGGCGGCGAACTCCCGGGTTGCTTCGCCGCCCATGTATTTCTCCACAAGGACATAGGCGATTGCCTCGGCGAACCCGTCACTGAACCAACGCCAGTAGGGATCGGTAGGTCGGGCCCGGCGCAGCAGCGTCATCTCCGTGACCTCGTGAATAGCCACGTCCATCATCACGCCACCCAGGAAGTGCCGGAGCATGGGAAGCATCCCTGAAATATACTTACCGAAGTCCTTGTCCGGCGCGATCGGGATGCAGAGCTCGAAGGCCTCAGGCGGCTCTTCGCCCGAGGCCCAATGGATCTGAGGATTGTATAAGGCCGTATCGGTCTCGCGATCGTAGCTGAAGCTGGGCAATTGGCCGCCGGTGCGGAGGAAGTCCTTGATCGTCGGCTTCTTTGCCAAGTACAGTGTCAGCTTCACGTTTGTGAGTGAACCGGCGAGCGTGGCCAACATCTCGCCTTGTCTGACACTATTCGCATCGACCGCGCCGAGGATACGGTTGATGTCGGCGATGATCTCCTTCTCCTTGCCGACGATGTCTGAGGTTCTGTCTCTCTCGGCGAGAAGCTTCTTGAGTTCTCGTTCAAAAATCGGCAGGTTGGGCTCGAGGACCTTCTCGTAGTAGACCGTCGTCTCCCCGATGGCTGTCCGGCTGAGACCGAGTTGCTCCCAGCCCGAGCGCTGACCGTCAGCACCGACAGCTCCCGCCGGCACCGGGATTGCCAGAGCAAGGATCGCACAAATGAGCCGTGAATGGTTTGCGGCCATGACACCACCTCCGCTTCAGAGAGTGTTGAGTTCTAAGTGTTGAGTTTCGAGTTATGAGACGTGGATGTCAACTCAAAACCAAGAACTCAACACTCATAGCTGTTCAGCGGGCGATGCTGTCTTCGAGATGAGAGATGATGGCTTGCGCCTTGGCGATCTTGTTGCCGTGAGGGCCCCGCCAGTTGAGCTCCTCATTGCGCTGCAGCAGAGCCTCGACCCTTTTGCAGGCCACCAGGACGGTGGCGTGGTTCTTGTTGCCCATGACCCGGCCGATCTCGGACGATGACATCTTGGTATGCTTGCGCGTCAGGTACATGCTGAAGTGCCGGGCCAAAGAGACCGTGCGGTCCTTCTTGGCCGAATGCAGATTGGCCGCCGTCGTGCCGAAATAGTCCGCGGCGGCCGTCTCGATATCCGTGACGTGAATGATCGGGTCGCACCGCTCGAGGTGCTCGGCCAGCACCGTCTGGGCCATGGGCAGCGTAATCTTCTCGTTCTGCAAGGCGGCATAGGCCACCAGCTTCAGCAGCGCCCCTTCGAGCTCTCGAACGTTGGTGCGTACCCGTTCGGCGACGAATCGGATAATGCTCTCTGATAATGCCGCGCCTTGCCGCTGCTCTCGATCGCCGAACGCTGAAGCAACCATGCGTTGCGCGAAATGCCGGCAAATCTCGCACCGCGTCTGGAAATCCGGGGGCTCGATCTTGACGACCATCCCCGAGACGAAGCGATTCACGAGCTTCTCCGACAACTGCCCTATCATCTTGGGATGGGCATCGGAAACCAGGATGACCTGCTTACCCGCCAAACTGACCGTGTTGAAGGTATACAGGAACTCCTCCTGGGTGGAAGGCTTGCTGGCCAGGAAGTGCACATCGTCAATCGCCAGCAAATCCGTTTGCCTCATGCGATGTCGAAAAGCCTCCAGCTTTTTCGTCTTCAAGGCCAGCACGAATTGATTGGCAAAATCCTCCGCCGACAAATAAAGCCAGTTCGTATGCGGCCTGACTTTCACCACGCCATTGCAGATCCCCTGGAGCAGATGGGTCTTGCCGACGCCGTATCCGCCATGAATGAACAAGGGATTGAACGGGCTCTGCTGCTCTCGCACGAGCGCCTTGGCCGCACTGTAGGCCAACTCGTTCGACGACCCGACGACAAAGGTATCCAACGTGAGCTTCAAATTCCTGGCGGGGTGCCGTGAAACCTTCGCCGTCGCCCTGGCCGGACGCTCTTGAGCGCTCTTGCCCTGCGCGCGGGTCTCGACCGCGGCCCGCCGACGCCCCCCCGAAAGCTCCAAATCAACGGCAAAGGAGATATTCAGATGCGTCCCGGTCGCGGAGTAGGCCGCCGCTTTGATCTCGCGCAGAAAATGGCTCTCAAGCCAGTTGGCCATGAAAGGGTTAGGGACACCGATCTTCAGA
>CAYNQP010000392.1:0-1871 GCA_964399325.1 uncultured Pirellulales bacterium | reverse complement strand
CATCCGCCACCGCGAATCGAGCGCAGCTTTGAAACCATATCCTATACTTCTGCGCCCCAATTCGTTCCGCCAGAGTCTCCGTGATGGTATCCACGACGGACTCCGCCGTGCGGGAACTCTCATCCGTGATCGCGCCTTGCATCGAGATCTCCATATCAGCACTGATAATCAGGCGTTTGTCACGCTGCGCCGTTTCGTCTGCAAAGAAGATCCAATCCTCATGATGAGAACTGAACCACTGAGAGGCTATTATTCTGACGCGCCGCCGGCAAAGCAATGCGATTTCGGCTCATTTCTTTTCCACGAAGTCGAGCAACTGGCGGACACTGAGTTTGCGCACGAAAAAAAAATGTTGTCAACACGTTATACACGCTGCAACTGCGCTTTGTGGAAAACCTGTGCATTCAGCCCTTGTCCCATCGACCCAAGGACCGAGAAAACACCTTCTTGCAGAGTTGACACGCATGTTTCTGCGCTTGTCAAGTGCATAGTCGTCTATTCACGGTCCTTTTGTGACTAACTCGACGGGAGCGCACATGACTATCGAAGTGACACGACGAGACGTTCTCAGATCAGCCCGTCTTGGATTCATTTCGTTCAACGTGGGTGGCTGCCGGCGTACGTCAGGCGTCTCAAGAAATGGCGGATCGCAGAAGTGATTGGGGGCGAATGATTATTCGCCCCTACGGATTAGCAGGGCCATGTAGGCGCCGTCGTGGTCGAAGGATTCGGGCGACGGGAGGGTCAGTTCTTCGTGCGCCAGTTCAAAGTGGGTGTGAGCAGCGAGAAACGCGTGGACCACGTCGGCGTTCTCGGCTCTTTGGATGCTGCACGTGCTGTAGCAGATCCGGTCGGTCGGTTTGACCAGAGTCGCGGCCTTGTCGAGCAGGGAGCGTTGGGTTTTGGCAAGCTGCTCGATTGAACCGGGTTTGATCCTGAGCCGCACCTCGACTCGTCTGGCCAGTACGCCTGTGTTCGAGCATGGAGCATCGACCAGGACTGCGTCGAAAGAGTCGGTCGCGCTGTCCTCGATTTGTGCGTACGGTACGATGGTCACGCTCTCGATGCCAAGCCGTGTGACGTTCTCACGTATCTTCTCCAGGCGTTTCGCATCGATGTCGGTGGCAACAACATCCGCGGCGTCCTTCGTCAACTCGGCAAGCTGCGTCGTCTTGGTGCCCGGGGCGGCGCAGAGATCAAGGATCGCCCAACCCGGCTGGGGATCGAGTGCGCGGGCTGCCTTGGAGGCGGAGATATCCTGAACGGTGAATAGCCCTTCACCGAAACCGGGCAGTCCCGTCACAGAATGTGGGCCTGACACGCGTAGAGACGCAATATCTTGCGTCTCTGCCATAGGCACCAGTTCGGCGTTGATGCCGTTTTGCTGAAACCGTTCGAGAAGCTCCGTGCCGGTCGTCCTCAGCGGATTGACCCTGACATACACACTGGGCCGCCGGTTGGAAGCGAGACACACTTGACGCGCCGCTTCGGGCCCGAACTCGTCGATCCACTCGCTCACGAGCCACGACGGCAAGGAGAAACACACGCTCAGATACGCTGCGCGTGGAGACGCAAGCCTGCCCTGAGCATAGCCGAAGGGATGTTGCGTCTCTACAGCGAGGTCGGGCAGTATGTCCGTATCGAATTCGCATCCCGCCAGAGGGGTACGGACGAGCGTGCGCGTCGGTAGCGATTCGGACAGGGCCACGTCGCGCTTGACGATGTGCCGGACGACCTCGCGCAGGACCGCGTTGACAAACCCCGTCTGCTTGCGGGCCCCGGTGTTCCCCGCGACGCTGACGGCCTCGTTGACGATCGAGTAGTCGGGCGTTTCTGGACTGTAGAGAAGCTCGTAGACGCCGACGCGGATG
>CAYNQP010000391.1:0-4378 GCA_964399325.1 uncultured Pirellulales bacterium | reverse complement strand
AACTGGATCTACAGGCAATTCCCTTCAAGATCGTCTACGAAACGTACCGCCGGACCGACGGCCAAGCCAATTGGGAGCTGTATCTCATCAACGCCGACGGCTCGAATGCCGCCAATCTCACCCAGACCGCCGACGTCGACGAAATGTATCCCCACGCCTCGCCCGACGGGACGAAGGTGTGTTTTGTGGCCGACGAGGGAACGGGAAGAGACAAGATTCGCAACGTCTACTATATGAACATCGACGGGACCGGCCGCGTGAAGGTCGCGGACAACGCCCGCCAGCCTTGCTGGAGTGCGGATGGGCAGACCATCGCCTACCTGAAAGGCGAATACGACCGCTACACCATCCAGGACTACGCCACCAAGGGCGTGTTCTTCTACGATCTCAAGACAGCACAACACCAGCAGCATCCCAACCAGAACCTGCACCATCTCTACAACATCTGCTGGTCGCCCGACGGGAAGTGGTTCGTGGCCACCGTGCATGGCGGCATGGGCTTCGACCACGCGATTCTCGCATTCGAAGCACATGGAACAGGGGTGTTCGACCTGACGAAATACGGTGTCACGGGGTGCCGGCCGGACCTCAGCTTCGACGGCAAGAAGGTCACGTGGGGCAAGACCGATTGGGACTTGTGCGTTGCTGATATCGACCTGACGCTGCCGGCGCCGCGCGTGACCAACGTCCGTCCGTTGGTCAAATGCGAAAGGGAGCGTGAAACGTATCATACGGACTTCTCGCCCGACGGGCGCTATATCGCCTTCAGTTACGGCCCCGAAGCCAACGAGATGGTGGGCGGCAAGGCGCCGGGGTGGAACATCTGCGTCAGCGACCTGAACGGCAAATGGGTCCAGGTCACCGCCGACGGCCACCAGAACAAAGAGCCGGACTGGGTGCCGGTCCGGGCGGGAGATCACAAGTGATGCCGTACAGCAGAGGACAACGGCCGGTGACGCTCTGTGTCATGTGTGCTTTTCTGCTGAGTGCCTCGTGTCGGCGTGTTGAGGAAACGACCTCAGAAATTGAGGTCGTCCAGACGCCGAGTGGCTTGGAAATGGTCGTGATTCCAGCAGGATGGTTCGAGATGGGCAATGCCAAAGGAATGGATGACGAGTTGCCGGTCCACAGGGTATGGGTCGACTCCTTCTGGATGGATCGTTACGAGGTGGTTCAGTCGCAATTCAGGAAATTTCAGATCTCCGACCCCTCGCATTTCAAGGATCCGAACCGGCCGCTGGAACAGATGAACTGGACCGACGCGACGATCTACTGCAACGAGCGGTCGCTGGCCGAGGGGCTCGAGCTCTGCTACGACGAGACCACGTGGAAGTGCAACTTCCAGGCCAATGGGTATCGACTACCCACCGAGGCCGAGTGGGAATACGCCTGCCGGGCGGGCACGAGTACCCAGTACAGCTTTGGCAATAGCGCCGCACGCTTGGGAGACTACGCGTGGTTTGCCGACAATTCAGGCGGCAAGACGCATCCGGTCGGACAGAAGAAACCGAACCCGTGGGGGCTTCACGACATGCATGGCAACGTCGCTGAGTGGTGCTACGACCGCTACGCCGCGAACTACTACGCACAGAGTCCGGAGAGAAACCCCCAAGGCCCCAAGGAGGGACGCGAGCGGGTCCTGCGCGGCGGTGCGTGGAACTCCACCGCCGAGAGCTGCCGGTCCCCCTACCGGGCTAGTGACCCCTCGATCGACGACACCTGCCTGGCCAGTGACGCCATCGGATTTCGGTGCGTCAGAAATGCGCCTTCCGAAGCCGCCGCCACTGAGAAGCCCGTTTCGAAGGCAAAGACCGGATTCGTCTACGACGACATCTACCTGGAGCACAAGACAACGCCGGGCCACCCGGAATCGCCCCAGCGACTCACGGCCATCGTCGAGCGGCTCAAGAGCAGCGGGCTCTATTCCGAACTGGTCCGCGTCACGCCGGCCGCGGCGCCGCACAAGTGGATCGAGACCATCCACACCGCCGAATACATAGAGCGCGCCAAGCGAAGCTGCGAGGAAGGCCGTGCTTATCTCGACTCGCTCGACGGGCCTATTTGCCCCCGGTCCTATGACGTGGCACTGGCGGCCGTCGGGGGAGTGTTGGCCGCAGTCGACGCGGTGATGGAGGGAAAGGTGGCCAACGCCTTCTGCGCGGTGCGCCCGCCGGGCCATCATGCCATCAGCGACGAGGCGATGGGCTTTTGCATCTTCAACAACGTGGCGATCGGCACCTGCTACGTGCAGCAGAAATACAGCTTGCCGCGCGTGCTCATCGTGGACTGGGACGTCCATCATGGCAACGGCACGCAAGCGGCCTTCTACGACGACCCGAACGTGTTGTACTTCAGCACGCACCAATGGCCCTTCTATCCGGGCACCGGCAGCTCTCTGGAGACCGGACGCGACGCCGGTGTGGGCTCCACCATCAACGTGCCGCTCCCAGCCGGTTCGGGCGACAGCGAATACACAGAGGCTTTTGAAGGGAAGCTGCGACGCCAGGCGCTGGCCTTCTCACCTGATTTCGTTTTTGTCTCGGCCGGGTTCGATGCGCACAAGGGCGACACACTCGGCCGTATGCGTGTCACGACCGAAGGCTTCGCCAGGCTGACGCGTATCGTCAAGGAGATCGCGGTCCAGTGCTGCCAAGGCCGCCTGGTGTCATCTCTCGAGGGCGGCTACCACCTCGATGATCTGGCCGCGTCGGTCGAAGCGCATATCCGTGTTCTAATGGAATAAGAAGAATCCCCAATGCTGTTCCACACGTGGGCATTCCTGATATTCTTTCTCGTCGTCTATCCCCTGTACCTGCTGGTGAAGGGGACACGACTGAGACTCCCCTGGCTCCTGGCGATCTCCTACCTCTTCTACGCGTGGCTGAGCCCCCTCTATCTCGTCCCGATCGTGTACGCGAGCGTCGTGGATTATTTTCTGGTCGGGAAGATGGTCAAAAGCCGCCAGAAGAAGCTCTGGCTGGGTCTGAGCATCACCAACAGCCTCGCACTGCTGAGCGTCTTCAAATACGGCCAGTTCATCACCGACAACGCGAACCTTCTGATGTCGGCGCTGCGGTTCCCCTACGAATTCCCAGCCCCGAGCTTCCTGCTGCCGGCGGGCCTGTCGTTCTATCTCTTTCAATCGATGGGGTACGTCATTGACTGCTACCGCGGCACCATTGAGCGGGAGAAGAGCTTTCTGAGATATGCGACATTTGTCTCTTTCTTCCCGCGCCTGCTGGCCGGTCCAATCGAGCGCGCGGGGAACCTGCTGAGTCAGTTGCGCGAGACGCCGAAAATCTCGGGTTCGGATTTTGCCGAGGGGTTGTCCATCTTCGTCGTCGGCCTGTTCAAGAAGGTCGCGCTGGCGGACTACCTGGCCTTGTACGTGAACAAGGTGTACGCCGCTCCGGAGGAGTTTCAGGCACCGACGCTAATCGTGGCGACCTTCCTGTTTGCCTGGCAGATCTACTTCGACTTCAGCGGCTACACGGACATGGCACGCGGGATCGCACGGATGATGGGCCTCCGCCTGATGCTCAACTTCAACAACCCCTATCTCGCCACGGATCTCGGCGAGTTCTGGAACCGCTGGCACATTAGTCTCTCATCGTGGTTCAAGGACTACGTCTACATCCCGCTCGGGGGTAATCGCAAGGGCCGGTTCAACACGTACCGGAACATCTTCCTGACAATGGTGCTGTCCGGCCTCTGGCACGGAGCGGCCTGGACATTCGTCCTGTGGGGCACCATCCACGCTCTCGGACGCTTCGCCACGCGGGAACTGGAAAGAACGGCCTTCTACAAGGACAAGGTCCCGGCCATCGCCAAGCAGATGTTCGTCTTCGCCTGGGTGACGTTCGCCTGGATCTTCTTCCGGGCCGAGAGCATCGGCGACGCGTGGGTTATCCTCAGGAGGATAGTCACCTCGCCCCTGGCGAATCCCTACTGCCCCCTGCTGGCCTTGACCTTGATTGCGACCGTGTGGTGCTACCAATTTGTGTTCGAATCTCGATGGCAGCGAGTGCTCCAGTTGCCGGCTGTGCGCATGGGACTTGTCGTCCTCATGCTCGCCTACTTAGCCTTGTTCAGGCCCTCGGCGGAACAAGCGTTTATCTACATGCAGTTTTGACCATGGACGAAAACAGAACAGCGATGCCAAATTCCAACGCCGTGTGGCTGTCGGGCCGTCAGTGGCTCGTGGTCGCTGTCATTCTCCTGGCTCTGATGGTCTCGGCGCCGGCGGTTTGGCATCACATTGAAGGCTTCAGCCCGAGCCCCGATTACCGCATCCCATACGAGCTAAGCAGCGACTATTGGCTTTACCATCGCTATAGTGCGTGGGCTTTGGCCCGGGAGAAGATCGCCGTCATAGGCG
>CAYNQP010000390.1:0-4389 GCA_964399325.1 uncultured Pirellulales bacterium | reverse complement strand
GGTCGTTCTTCAGCAGGTTCGTCAGCGCGAGCTGCTGGAGATTCCAGGGCGAATCCGCGGTGATGCACACGGCTTCGTGGGTCCAATGCTGCGCCTCGTTGACCAGGCCGAGGTCCAGAAAGACGTCACTGTGCTGGAGGGGGTACAGGCTGCGAAGCTGGTTGGGCATGAACAGGCCGTTGACGCCCGCGTACTGGGGCAGGCTGAACATCCGGTCGCTGAGGCGGCCGCAGTGGTACAGCGCCCTGTTGGCCTGGTAGAGGACCAGATAGGAATCGATAACGCCTGGCCCGGCCGTATCCAGCACCTGCTCCCATTCGGCCCTTCGCGCGTGGTAATCGACCCGCAGGAGGGTCTTGCCTCTGCTGTCGTACGAAAGCAGGGCGGCAGCCGCGATGAGGCAGAGAACCGCCGTGCCTTGAATCAGTCGCAGGACCGGCGAGCGCCGGTGGAGCAATCTGGCCCAGCGCGACTTGGCGTTCTTGTCCGCCGCACCGACACGTCGCCGCGTGAGAGTCAGCGCGACCAGGGCCGTGGGAAAGAAGGCATAGAGTCCCCAGGACAACCAGGACACAGTATACTTGTCGGACGAGGTCAGGTTGGTCGTGTACGCATCGGGCGTGTGCATCAGGAAGAGTGTTGATGCCGCGACATAGGGAAGCGCGCCCGCCAACAGGGCATATAGCAGCGCCGGCACGATTCGGCGCTGACCGAGCGCTTCATAGAGGACGACGATGCCCGCAAAGACAAGTGCCTGTCCCGCGGCGACGTAATACAGTCCGGCCCAGAGAATGACGTACAGCAAGGCTCGCAGCAGCGGTCGAGAGGGCGCCAGACGAATATACGCGTTGACTCCGACGAGCATCCAAAGCAGTCCCAGCGTCAGAGCCAGTGGAAACTGGTAGTGGCTGTGCAGGGCCAAGAGGAAGAGCGACGGTATCCAATGCAGATAGCGCACGGGCTGATAGGCGTTGATCGACTGGATGAGCAGCTTGGTGTTCCAGGCGATCAGCCAGAAAAGGAGAACCAGCAGCAAAGCCCCTGTCCACGCATGATAGAAAAGCTGCGCGCCGAGTGCAGACATCACGTCGTTGACGCCCCCGGGGAGGGTGAGGAAGTCACGGACGAAATGGGCGTCAAAGAAGAAGACCGGTTGTTGGGCCTGGTAGATGAGTCTCGGATCGATGCGCAGCAGGATGTACAGGAAGTAGAAGGTCAGGACAATCAGCGTAAACAGAAGGGACCCAACGCGATCCTTTGCCTGGCACTGTTGCTCTGCCTGAGTCACTCTCAACTCCATGATGGATGGGGTTCCATTTCTCGAAGAATCAAGCCTCTCTGCCGGTTCTCGCAGGGCCTGCCTTCAAGTCACCTATTGTCTCGATAAATCCGAATATTACAACCTTGGAGGCCAGGGATTCGCCCTATGGGCGGCCCCGCGTGGTTTTCTGCCACCATGGGTGCCTGTGAAGATATCTTGGCCTGCCACCCTGGTCCATCCATTGGCTGAAACGGCCCTGCCCGAGAGTTTGCACGGACACCATCCACGCGGGTGCCGTTCATGTTTGCCGGTGGAGTTGCAGAGACACGGATAGGGGCACTGTCATTTCGACTAATACGGATTAGGAAAGATCCTCGCGCGGAAGCGACTTTGTCATCCTGAGCACCGCGAAGAGCCCGTCCTGAGCGAAGTCGAACGGAATCTGGCCATCGCGCAAGACGTCCCTCTCGGTCGCGGGCCAGATCCTTCACTGCGCTCCGCTGCGTTCAGGATGACAAAACGCGCGAGTATTTTTCCAAATCAGACTCAGAGCGAAGTCGAATGGGGCAAAGCCCGCACGGAGAAGTCTGGCGACGACCCTTGCAGCCCTATGATTCGCGGCCGGATTCCTCCGCTGCGACCTGCCTGCGGCAGCCCTCCGGTCGGAATGACAATCCGTGGCGCGGGCTTCTACTCAATCTACCTGCCAACATGAACCGCACTGCCACAAGGGCCCGGAGAAACACTAGGCTGGCAGCCGGGCCCGAAATATGATACCACATTCGCTGGCTGGAAGCCCGAAGGGAGCAAGACTCATTAAGGAGCAGAGAATGATTCGGACCCCCAAGCTGCTGGCCGTCTTCTGTCTATTGATGCCCGTGATGGCAGTGGATCAGACCCTGGAAGAGCACGATCCAAACTGCGTGATCAAGACCTCCAAGGGCGATATCGTCGTCAGGCTATTTGCCGGCGAGGCCCCGAAGACGCTGGAGAACTTCGTTGGCCTGGCGAGGGCGCCAAGGAATTCACCGACCCCAACAGCGAGCAGAAGGTGAAGAGGCCCTTCTATGACGGCCTCACGTTCCACCGCGTTATCACGGGTTTTATGATTAAGGGGGGTGCCCGCTGGGAAACGGGAAGGGCGGGCCCGGCTATGCGTTTGAGGATGAGATCAATGCCGATGCGCTGGGATTGGACAAGATCAAGGTCATAAGCGAGCAAGAAAGCCTTCACCCGTGGCTTGGCGTCCGATCCCAAGAGGATCTCAACAACACCGTCCTGCGTCCGCTGTTCCGGGCCATGGGAATTACGTCCGACGAAGAGGTTCAAGCCCGCAACCAGGAGATCGGCGTGCGAGCTCATGCGCTGACCCTCAAGGACGCCTATACCAATCTCGGCTACAAATACAACGACGCGCTCCCATCTCACGCACCCAAGCGGGGCGTTCTGGCGATGGCCAATGCCGGACCCAACACCAATGGCTCCCGGTTCTTCATCACGGTGGCCGATGTTCCGTTGCTGACGGGCAGACACACTGTCTTCGGCGAGGTTGTCAAAGGGATGGAGGTTGCGGACAGCATCGCCGGCGTGCCGGTAGACCCGAACACCAGCAAGCCCCTTGAGCCGGTGCGTATCCTCTCGATTCGGACCATCACACAGCAGCCATAGGCTCTGCGGCACGGCGCGCCGCCGCATTCAACCACACGCAGGGACCACCTGTTATACGGATATGGAAAAGTCCTCGCGTGGATGCAACTTTGTCATCCTGAGCACCGCGAAGGATCTGGCCATCGCGCAAGACGTTCCTCTCGGTCGCGGGCCAGATCCTTCACGGCGCTACGCTGTGTTCAGGATGACAAGACGCGCAACTATTTTTCCAAATCCGTATTATACGGATTTGGATAGATCCTTGGGCGGCATCCGGTAGGGTGGGGTTCACCCCGCCGGAACGCTATCGAAACGGAATCGGTGGGGTAAACCCCACCCTACCGATTCTTGCCGAGAGCCTGGCCCCAGTGACGTCGAATGGGAGAACCATGCGCTGCGCAAGAATTAAACCGAAGGCGCATAAGAGGCTCTTTCCACTCGCAGCTCAGATCCTTTACTGCGTTCAGGATGACAAGACGCCGCGCACGAATCAATCATAATCCGTATTATTGACCTTTGAATAACTAAATGAAGATGTCTGGCCACGCTCTTGTTACCCCTGCGGAGGCAGGGGTCCAGGAAACTCGCGTGAAAGCCTGGATTCCCGCCTGCGCGGGAATGACAATCATGGTTGCAGAGTTCAATTGGCTATTCAATCCTCAACAGTGCTTTGACGGCTTGTCGCCGATCATTCTGCGGAGGGCGTTCCTCCAGGTCTTGTAGTCTCGCGGGGCATATTCCCGCAGGAAACGCAAGCGGTCCCGTACCGACACGTATTGGAGCATTCTCTCATGCAAGTGGTGCAGGTTCTTCAGGCGTGTTCGGCGTCCAAGCCGGCGTGCGAAACGGACGTCTTCGTAGTCGAGCAGGAGGAAATCGAGGGCTCCGTCACGGGGACGAATCAGGACGTTCCTGGGTGATAGGTCTACATGCGATATGCCTTTGTCGTGCATGTCCCGAAGAAAGCGTGCCAGCGCGAGGACCACTCGACGTGAGGCGCCCTGCTCCGATACCCAGTGATCGAGACGCGTGCCGTTGTCGATTAGCTCCGTGACAATCATGCCGGGACCGCTCGGCTTTCGTTCGGCGTAACCCCACATTTGGGGGCAGTTGATCCCGAGCTGCGCCAGTCGCAGGCCGTTTCGATAGGCGCGCCGGCCTTTTGAGAAGCCCAGCCCCGTGCGCAGTTTGTTCCGAAGCCGCTCGTCGTAGAAGAGCTTGACACAGCCGGTCCGGCCGTGGAGTCGGATGCCCACGACGCCGGCGCGGCCTCCGAAGGAGATTTGCCATATCTGATCCGAATCGACCAGTTGCCAGCGGTCCCCACCCCCTGTGTAACTCGCGCAGACCTTCTCAGACACGGCTCGGATGTAGTCGAGATCGCGCTCGCGTTCACTGCGGAAGATGATGTTGCCGGCTTTGTGGAATCTCATGGGTCCTCAGGTTGGGCCGGGAAGTGCTTCTTGCTCAGCGCCATGGCC
>CAYNQP010000389.1:0-4403 GCA_964399325.1 uncultured Pirellulales bacterium | reverse complement strand
CATTCACGCGATGATCCAGGACGGGGAAGGCCGCAAGATGTCCAAGAGCCTGGGCAACGGCATCGACCCACTGGTCGCCATCGACAGCCACGGCGCCGACGCGATGCGATTCACGTTGGCCAGCATGGCTACGGACACGCAGGATATCCGTATGCCCGTGGCGCCGATGACCTTGCCCGACGGGCGCGAGGTCAACACGTCGCCCAAGTTCGACATCGGCCGCAACTTCTGCAACAAGCTGTGGAACGCGTCGCGTTTTGCGATGATGAATCTCGAAGGGATCGACCCGACCGGCTTCGACGCCGCCAAGATGGATGTCACGGACAAATGGATCCTATCGCGGCTGGCGAGCACGCTGTCCGAGGTCACCGCCTCGCTCGATGCCTTCAAATTCAGCGAGCCCCTGGCACAGCTTTACCGCTTTTTCTGGAATGACTTCTGCGACTGGTATCTCGAATGGGCCAAGGCGCGCATGAGAGACGACGCCCAAAGGCCGATTGCGCAGAACGTTCTGGCCTTCGTTCTGGACCGCGTTCTGCGCTTGCTGCACCCCTTCGTGCCGTTCATTACCGAGGGCATCTATCAGAAGCTCAATGAGCTGGTCCCGGTCCGACAGCTCCAGGGAATCGCGGCGGCCGAAGCGACCAAGGCCCTGGCCGTCGCGGAATGGCCTGCCGGCATCGAAAGCCTTCTGGACCCAGACGCCGAAGAGCAGATTCGGGTCGTCCAGGAGATCGTCCGTGCGATTCGCGATATCAGGAACAAGTACAACAAGGCGCCGAAAGAGAAAATGACGGCCTCCGCCGATGCGCCCGCGAAGACCGCGGAAATCCTCAACGCCACGAGCGACCTGGTCTGTCAATTGGCCGGCCTGGAGTCCTTCCAGGCGAGGACGAATGCCGAAAAGCCGAACAACGCCGCGACGGCCATAGTAGAAGAAACGCAGGTGTATCTGCACGACGTGATCGACCCTGAGGCCGAGCGGACGCGGCTGCAGAAACAGAAGCAGGATATCGAGCAGGCCAAGAAAGTCGTCGATGGCAAGCTCGCCAATGAGAATTTCGTCACTCGGGCCAAGCCGGAAGTCGTCGCCCAGGCGCGGGAAAGACTCCAGCAGCTTCAGGAACAGTTGCAGGCCTTGGAGAAGCATCTGGCCGAGCTCAACGGTTAGCGCGGCTTAGGGAGATCGAAGATGGAAGTGGAAGTTGAGCTCTCACGGATAATCATCAATGAGACTTCCGACCAACAGATTATCGTCCTGAAAGAGCGCAACGGAGCACGGGCCTTTCCCATCGTGATCGGCATCGTGGAGATCTTTGCCATCGACCGGCGTCTGAAGGGCATCAAGCCGCCCCGCCCGATGACCCACGATCTGCTGGCCGGCATCATCGAGAGCCTCGGCGCCACTATCGAGCGTATCGTCATCGACGACCTTCGCAGTCACACGTTCTACGCCAAGATCCATCTTCAGATGGATGGACGCTCCGTGGTTGTCGATTCGCGTCCTTCAGATGCGATTGCGTTGTGTGCGGCTATCAACGCTCCGATTTTTGTGGCGGAGCAGGTGTTTGACAAGACGAGCCAGTAATCAGGCTCGCGATCATCAATAGCCCCACGGCAACACATAGCAGCGCGTCTGCGATGTTGAACGTGTGCCAGTGCCGGCCGGGCCAGTATACGACGTCGATGAAGTCGCGGACCTGCCCGCCATTGAAGAGCCGATCCCACAGGTTGCCACACACGCCGGCGGCAAACAGCCCTAGTGCCACTTGGACCGTTCGCTGCCGCGCCGCCCCAAACAGGAACACGCCCAGTATAACGATCAGAGCAAGCACCGAGACGCCCACCAACAGCGGCAGCCGGCCGGAGGCGATCCCAAACGCCGCACCGTCGTTGAGCGCGGTCGAGAAGGAGAGAAACCCCGGGATAACGTCGGCGCTCTCGCGGGGGCGTATCCGCGCAAATACAGCATGCTTCGTCCACAGGTCCAGGACGACACCGGCCACGGCGATAGGCCAGAAAATCAAATGAGCCCTCCGGTCGGGCAACACCTCTTTGCATCTGCCAATCAGGCGCCGAGGGGCAATCGCTCGGTCGGCCTGTTCTTCGTGGGTCGTCGTCATAAGCCTAGTAGTTCAATCCTTGCAGGGGGTCTGTTGTCTTGGAGTGCTCCCTGATGAGCTTCTCCAGCGCCTCACGTTTAGGTTGGTCGGGGTTGACCTCCAGCGCCCGCCGCCAATGGCGCAGCGCCTCGGCCTCCCATTGTTTATCGTCGGTGTGGCCGGCCTTGACCATGTAGGCCACGCCCAAGCCTCGGTGAGCCTGCCAATCGTCGGCATCGAGGTCTATGGCCTTCTCGTATGCCTTGATCGCCTGGTCCGTTTCGCCCAGCTTAACGAGGCAGTAGCCGAGCTGCCGAGACGCCGTCGCCTGATCGGGTCGAGTCTCCACTAGGGCCACAAGCACCTCTCGAGCCCGGTCGTACTGCTCGTTCCTCACATAGGCCATGCCCAGGGCCAGCGCCACCTCGCCATCGTCCGGATCGACCGCCAGCAGACGCCGGTAGGCCTGGATCGCCGACAAATAGTCTTTCTGCGCTTCATGGATACGCGCGAGCAGGAGCCACGCCTCACGAGACTGCTGGTCCATCTGCCTGGCGGCTTCACCGTGCGCCAGCGCCCGAACGGTCTGGCCCGCCCTCAGGTAACATTCGGCGGCCCCGAGTTGCGCCGCGAGGCTCTCGGTATCCAGCTCGCCCGCCCGGGCATACACCTGCGCCGCCTGTGGGAACTTCTCGAGCGTCTGCAAGGCCCGGGCCAGGTCCATGTGGCTGTCGAACGACCACGGGTCCCGCTCCACCACCTTTCCGAACGCCGCCGCCGCCTTTTCGCGGTCTCCTACCGCCTGATACGCCCGGCCCAGCTCGGAATGCGCCAAGGTGAAGTCCGGGTCCGCCTTGATTACGGTCGTCAGCCTCCTTATCGCCAACTCGTTCTGGCCGAGTTCCCGCAGCATGACGGCATCCAGGTACAGGTCCACCGTTCGCTTTTGCCCGGAACAGCCGAGCGTCAGGCACAGGGCTTGTATCGCGATGCTTAGCGTCATCCGGATGGCTCTACTGTTTCCCTCGGACACCGGCAGGCTGCCTTTCCAACCAAATGGCAAGGCCCGTGCGTCCTTCACTCGTACGGCCACGTCCCTGCCAACGCTCGGATTATACCAGAGCGGCGCCCCCTGTCAAAGCCCCCCGCCTGCCCAATCGCCGCCCGCGGCCCGGCCGGTAAATGTTTGACAGGGTCACCCGACGCTCATATTATGTCAGGCCCCAATAACGTTGATGATCCGATGGGATGAAGCGGTGCTTCGTCTGTGTTGTTATTGATTGAAAGGTACGTTTTACATGGCCAAAGACAAAGTCGGGCTCGCCAAGAGACCCTGCGCCCTTATCATACGCGACGGATGGGGATACAACCCCAACTCCGCCGAGAACCCGTACAACGCCATCAAACAGGCCCGGACCCCGGCCGATGACATGCTAATGGCGGATTACCCCCACTGCCTCATCCACACCTACGGCGAATACGTAGGTTTGCCCGACGGCACCATGGGCAACAGCGAGGTGGGCCATCAGAATATGGGGGCCGGACGCATCGTGCCCCAGGAATCCGTCCGCCTGACCCACGCGATCCGCGACGGCTCGTTCTTCGAGAACCCCGAGTTCATGAATCTGGTGCAGTTCGTCAAGGAGCACAAGGGCAAGATGCACGTGATGGGCCTGTGCAGCGATATCGGCGTCCACTCCCTGCTGGGGCACCTCTATGGGCTGCTGGAACTGGCCAAGCGGAACGCCCTGACGGAGGTTTATATCCACGCGTTCATGGACGGCCGCGATTCCCCGCCTCACAGCGGCCTGGGCTACGTCCGTGACGTGGCTGAGAAAGCCAAGGAGATCGGGATCGGCAAGATCGCCAGCGTTGCGGGCCGGTTCTACGCCATGGATCGCGACAGCCGCTGGGAGCGAGTCCAGAAAGCCTACGAGTGTCTCAGGATCGGTAAGGGCCTCAAGGCGCGCGGCGCCGAGGAAGCGATCCAGAGCAGCTACGACAGAGACGTCACGGACGAATTCGTCGAGCCGACGTGCATCGTCAACGAGGACAGCGAGCCGCTGGCCACCATTGAGGACGGAGATGGGGTCGTGTTCTTCAACTTCCGCGGCGACCGGACCCGCGAACTGACACGGGCCTTCGTTGAGCCGCACTTCGAAGGATTCGTGAGAACCACGCAGCCCCATGTGCGCTTCGTCTGCATGACGGAGTACGACGCAACGATCCCGGCGCCGGTCGCGTTCCCGAAACGTCCGAAGATGAAGAATATCCTCGCGGCCTATTGGGCCGACCTGGGTA
>CAYNQP010000388.1:0-4416 GCA_964399325.1 uncultured Pirellulales bacterium | reverse complement strand
GATGCCCGGACTCATAGAACAAGTGTTCCGAGATGCCTACGCCGCTGGTGTAAAGCATCGTGATAGAGGAGGTTCATAAGATGGCCAAGGACTATCGAACAGCCAAACGCAAAGCCGTGCGCCGCACCGTAGAACGCATCCTGAAGTCCGGCAAGCCAACAACGATGGCCGCCATTGCCAAGATGTTGGATATGCCGGATGCCACGGTACGCTATCACGTCCATGCGCTCGGCCTCCGCGAGAAGCTGGCGGCCCTTGAGCCACAGCCGACTATCCGGGAGCTGGCCCTCCAGGCAAGCGGCCGCCGAGAGGCCGCCGACTATCGAGCGCTATACCGCAAGGCCGTGGAAGACAACGCTTCCCTCCAGCGCCAGATAAGCGGCCTCGCGAGGGCACGAGACTTTGCGGGCCTCATACGGCCGACTGATTTTCACGTCGAGAAGTCTTCCGGTGGTAGGGCTGCTACAGCAATGGCTCTCTGCGGCGATTGTCACTTCGATGAGCGAATTGACGCAGACGCAACAAACGGGATCAACGAGTATAATTCTGACATTGCAACACGCCGTGTGCAGCATCTCTTTCCAGCCTATGTCAACCTTCTCAATATGTGCCGGAAGAAGTCTAACATCGGGCGCATGGTACTTGTGCTGCTGGGTGACTTTATCACATCCTGGATACACGATGACTTGATTCAGGATGCCCGATATACGCCACCCGAAGCCGTGATGATCGCCCTCAACCATCTGGCGGGCGGCATAGACCATCTGCTGGACGCGGGCGATCTCAAGGAGCTTTGCGTCGTGGCCGTCTGCGGCAATCATGGCCGGATAACCGCAAAGCGCCCGGTCAAAAAAAGCCCACAGAAGAGCTACGAGTGGCTGCTGTACAACATTCTCGCCATGCGATACGCTAACCGCAAGCCCTCCAGCCGGACGAAGATCAGCTTTCAGATGCCACAAGGATATTTCAATTGGGTGCATCTCTATGGCCGTGACATTCGTATCCATCACGGCGATGCAATTCGCTATCAAGGCGGCACGGGTGGCATCACGGTTCCGGCCTATCGGGCAATCGCAGACTGGAATACCGCCAAGCATGCCGATCTGGATATCTTCGGGCATCACCACATGCTACAACAGCCGTTTGGCATGATCGTCAATGGTAGCCTAATCGGCTATAGTGAGTTGGCCATCCATTTGCACTGCAAACACCAACGGCCGCAGCAGTTCTTCTACATCGAGCACGAGCGCTTCGGGCCGGTGGCACAATTTCCGATCACCGTAGACTGAAAGGAGATACATGGACACCATTAACATACATCTGATGTCCGGCAAAGTAGCGGACCTGCTTGACCTCCAGCCACAGGACATCCATCTCGCGGAAATATGTCACCGGCTGAGTCAGCAATGCCGCTACGCTGGAGGGACGCCGGTCTTCTACTCGGTCGCAGAGCACTGCCTGAACCTGGACAAATACTTCGACTCCCGCAATCCGAGTCAGCCGAGAGATGACGATACGCCTGAGATGCATATAGCGGCTCTTCTGCATGACGCCGCCGAAGCCTACCTCGGCGATATGATTGCGCCGATCAAGCACACGTCGATGGGTCTGGGATATCAACAGCTCGAAAGTCGTGTGCTGATGGCAATTACTAAGGCACTCACCGACCGGGCTTGGTATCCATACAGTAAAATACAGTCGGCGCATGATGCCCTCATGGAAGCCGAGCGCGGCATGTTCTGCGGCGACGGCCGTGCAGAGCACTACGCCGATCTGGTCTCTGGAGATACCATGCCAAACATCGCCGGAGAACTCTATCGCCGGCTGGTACGCCTGGGGGTGCGCAGACATGGGTAGACAAAAGATCATACCAAGTGACAAGCTCCGCGTAGTCACGGTCCACAAGCTGCAAGCTACGTCCTGCCAGCGACGCTATTTCTGGCAGTACATTATGAATCTGGAGCCTCGTGGTCTGCGACTGCCTCTGTGGTTCGGAAGCATGGTACATGCGGGCCTCGACGTGCGGCTACGCGGCGGTTCTGCGAAGGCGGCCGAGTTGGCCATGCGGGCCAAGGACAAGGAACTACTGGTTGATGCTCCGGGCATCAGTCAAGATCAGCAGACGGAGCTGCACATCTGGCGCTCCATCGCTCCGGCTATGATCGAAGGCTTTCAGGCGGTTGCCGGAGGCCAGGCACACCTGACATCCTGCGAAGAGAAGTTTGCCGTGCCCCTGTTTGGGAATGTCACCTTCTGCGGCACGCTGGATGGCCGAGGGACATGCGGCAGCAAATCGACGCTCTTCGAGTTCAAGACGGCCGGCCAAATCAGCAAAAACACCTTCTCCACAATGGCCTTCAACAAACAAGTCTATGGCTATCTATCGTCCATACCTACAGGCATACGACCGGAGCAGTTTGCCTATTGCGTCCTGCGTAAGCCGTCCAAGTGGCTCAAGCGTGGGCAGTCCGTGCCCGCCTTCATCGAAGAACTTAAGGCCAACTTCATCTCGCGGCCGGACTTCTATTTCGCCATCTGGACACAGCCTGTGGGAAAGAACGCTGTTGATGATGTAGCCGCCGACATTGTCAGTGCGGCCCTCGATCTTGACACGAAGTACGACAAACTCATAGAAACCGACGGCCTGCATGACCCTCGCTGTTGGTCTCGCGACGACCGCCAATGCCATGACTACGGCAACTGTCCCTACTTAGAACTCTGCAAGGATGCCCGTCACTGGAAGGCGCGCGCCGGTGCATTCTATCGGCAGCGGGAAATACGCTACGAACTCGAACGAGAAGAACTTCAGGAGGCATAAATGGCATTTCAGCGCAGCGAAAAAAGTAAGGCGTCCGCCCATCAGGAGCGGGCCTACACGAAGCCCGGCGATGTGACTATCGAATTCGAGGATCAGCCTACGCGGCCCGGCTGTCGATTCCAGGATGCCTACACTCTTCTTTATGGTCGGCCGGGCATTGGCAAGACGACCCTTGCATCGCACTTGCCGGGCGCGTATTTCCTGGCTACCGAACAGGGCTACAAGTTCCTGATGTCCCGCAAGACGCACATCGACTGCTGGAATAAATTCACGGCCTTCATCGAGTGGGCCGAAAAGCATCCCAAGAAGATCGCCGACGTCCAAATATGGGTAATCGACACAGCAACGCTGCTCGCCAAGTATGCCATGTACGGCTCGTGCGCCGATCTCGGCATCACGCATCCCAGCGACAGCAACTACGGCAAAGGCTGGGAAGCGTACTATGATAACCTCTTCGGCTGGATAGCCCGCCTGGCCGGCCTTGGCAGAGGCATCATGTTCATCTGCCATGAACGCATCCGAGACATTACCGTACGTGCTATGCAGGCTGAACACTACGGCCCCGATCTGCCGCAGAAGCCCTACCGCGTGATTATGGACATGTGCGACATCGCTCTGCATATGGCCTACGTAGAAGATGACGAAGATGAGACCAAACGCGGCCGAATGCGATGCCTCTACAGTCAGCCCACAGAGTACCGGGACGCCAAAGACAAGACAAACAGTCTGCCGGCTGAGCTGCCCTTCCTTACAGAAAAGCAGGCCGCCAAGAAGATTATGGCCGCCTACGTCAAGCAGGAAGGCGAATAATGGGTTACTGCTCTTCATTCTACACCTCCTCCATGAGACCGCGCAGCGGAACTAACCCAGCCGCAGAACGGATGGGCGCGGTCTCCCGTTTTGCGTATCAACGGTTAACCGTTTACATCTTTTAGGAGTGCCTGCGTAATGGCAAAGAAACAGTTGACGGAAATCCAGAAACGCCTCAGAGCCATGCAGTCTATGTGGGCTGCTGCGAAGCCGAGGACATCAGGAATCACAGAGTTACCGGAGGGCACATACAAAGGCAAAATTGTCGCTGCTGCGGCCGGCATCAGCAAGAGCGGCCGCTCTCAGGTCGTCTGGGATTTGAAAGTCACAGACGGTCCGCACTCAGGTAAGACCGTCAAACGCTTCAGCGCCCTTGCCACCGAGGAAAACATGGACTGGTTCAAGGGCGACCTGAAGACTCTCGGTATCCCGGAAGCCGAGATTGAGCACACGGAGGCCGAGGACATGCCGGATTTGCTGGCGCGCGTAGTAGACCTGCCGATCCTCTTCAAGGTCCGCATGAAGGATGAGTACATCAACTATGACTTCTTGGATGTGCTGGACGCTGGAGACGCGGCCGATGATAGCGACGACGACGAGCCGCCTGCCAAAAGCAACGAGGCTGCCAAAGACGACGACGAAGCGGCTGCCTACGACGTGCCCAAGACGCGTGCCGACGTCAAAAAGCTGTCCGATGCGCAGACCATAGCCCTGGCCGGCGACCTGGATATGGACGTGGACAGCTACGACGGAAACCTGAAGAAGCTCCGCCTGGCGATTGTGGACGA
>CAYNQP010000387.1:0-4419 GCA_964399325.1 uncultured Pirellulales bacterium | reverse complement strand
TTGACGACGCAGCCGTTGGGTGCGAGGTTGCCGCGCAAGATCGACAGCCCGCCCGTTTTGGAGTAGGCGTTCTCCAGCGGGTGGATGACCTCGGGGTTCCTGGTCTTGGCACTGGCGATGTTCTCGCCCAGCGTCTTGCCCGTGACGGTGGGGCAGTCCAGGTTCAGCAGGTTCGGAACCTTGCTGACTTCGTGGAGGATCGCGCTGATTCCGCCGGCGGCGTCCACGTCCTCGATATGAATCTTACTCGAAGGCGAAACCTTGCAGATATTGGGACACCTGGCCGAGATGGCGTTGATCCGGTCCAGGTCGTAGTCGATCTTGGCCTCGCTGGCGAGGGCCAGGGTGTGGAGGACGGTGTTGGTCGAGCCGCCCATGGCCATGTCGAGCGCCAGGGCGTTGTCCATGCTCTTGACGCTGATGATGTCCAGCGGTTTGAGGTCCTTCTCGACGAGGGTCATGATCTGCTTGCCCGCGGCCTTGTACAGGTTCTGCCGCTTGGGATCGACCGCGAGGATCGTCCCGTTGCCCGGCAGGGCCATGCCGATGGCTTCGCACAGGCAGTTCATCGAATTGGCGGTGAACATGCCCGAGCAGCTTCCCTCGGTCGGACAGCCGGCACACTCCAGCTCTGTCAAATCGGCTTCGGTGATCTTGCCCGCGTTGAACTGGGCGACCCCTTCGAAGATGCTGATAAGGTCTGCGACCTGGCCATCCTTGGTCTTGCCCGCCTTCATAGGTCCGCCCGAGACGAAGAGGGTCGGAATGTTCAGGCGCGCCGCGGCCATGAGCATGCCCGGGATGATCTTATCGCAGTTGGGAATGCAGATGAGTCCATCGAAGCAGTGCGCCCGGCCCATGATCTCAACCGAATCGGCCACGACCTCGCGCGAGGCGAGCGAGTACTTCATCCCCGTATGCCCCATGGCGATGCCGTCGCAGACAGCGATCGTATTGAACTCGAACGGCGTGCCTCCGGCCTGACGGACCGCCTCTTTGACGACCCGGGCGACCTTGTCGAGATGGACGTGCCCCGGCACGATCTCACAGAAGCTGTTGGCGACCCCGATGAAGGGCTTGTTGATGTCCGCATCGCTCAAACCGCAGGCGCGCAAGAGTCCGCGATGAGGCGCCCGTTGAAAGCCTTTCTTGACAGTATCACTTCTCATGGTCAATTGTCTCCGATTTCGTTCATATGTGCAATCAAGACCCGAAGTGCTTAAGTGTAGCTGATGCTTGGAGATGAATAAAGAAAAATCGTTGTTCCCTTCGCGAGCCGACGTATAATCGCCGTTCGGGCGTGGAGGGAATCGTATATGGACTCTGATTGATTAGCACGGGGATCAAATGGCAAAGAAAGTGGGTAGAAATACCGTTATTGCAGGCATCCTCGCGTCCTTGTTGGCACTCACCCAGGGGTGCAAGAGTACGCGGGAAGACGCGGCGGCCCCTGAACCGGCCCGGCAGGTGGCTGAGGCCGCCAAGCTGGCCCTGAAGTTTGCGCCGGGGCAGACAACCGCCTACAAGGTGACAACAGAGGCCGAGAAGAGTGTCGAATGGCAAGGCGACACCTCTAATAAACCGACTTCGTTCCGGGGCGGACGTACCGGGCACCACATCGAGATAACCTTCGAGCAGCAGGTGCAGTGCATCGACGACCAAGGCAACGCCACCTTGAAGATTACCATCAAGAGCCTGAAGTACCTGGGTCGCATGCGGGAGACGGTTGCCCTCGATTTTGACAGTTCGAGGCAGGCGGACCAGGGCCGTCCATTCGCAAAGCTGGTCGGACAGAGCTACGGGCTGGAGATGACACCGAACGGGGAGGTTCTGGCCGTGACCGACGTCGAACCCGCCCGGCAAGCGCTCCAGGGGAATTCGCCCGAGCAGCAGACGGCGCTGAGGCTGCTCGATGAGAGTGCCATCAAGGAGCGACACGAGAACTCTGCCCTGATGGCCTTGCAGGCCGAAGAAGTGCGTCCTGGGCAACGGTGGAGCGACGTCAAGAGTTTTGCTTTTGGTATGATGGGGGCTGCGTCATTCGAGCGTGTCTACACACTGGAGACACTGGCGGATGCCGATGGAGTCGCTGTCGTCAAGATGAGCGCGATCCCGTCGTCGGCGCTGGCGCAGGAGCAGCACGCAGCGCAACCATCCAACTTGTTCGCCCAGATGTTCGACAGCACGGAAAGCTACGATGGCCAGCTCCAACTCAGTCTGAACACGGGGGAGATTGTCGAATACACCGAACAATTACGCATGCAATGGGTGGCCGCCGACCCTGCCGCGGCCGAGAGCAGCGCCGGCAATCCGGCCGTCTTGAGTATGGGAGCGACGCAACTGTACCGGCTCGACCGCGTCAAGTGATACCGTTGAAGCGAATCAATGGGGCGACGTGCGCTAAACGCAGTTGATCGAAAGGAGCGGCATTGAGAACGAGAGTCGCCATTGTTGTTGCCGTGGCGTTGATAGTGTTGGTCGGATGCAGGGCGGACGACACCGGCTCCCAGACGGCCGCCCAGAGCACTCCGCGAGGCGACCGCGTCCTGCTGACCGTCGACTTCGAGCCGGGCCGAACCCTCAGCTACAAGTTCGTCTCCCATAGGGACATTGCGCTGGACTGGGACCCGGGCGCGGTCGCAAGTGCGAACAGGATGCAGAAGCAGTCGGAACACCTGGAGATGGTCGTGGCTTATACCCCGATCGAGGTCGATCCCTACGGGGTCAGTACCATTCGCGCGACCTGCCAATCCGTAGAGGTCACGCGGACCGGACGGCCCAGCGGGCGGGGCTTGGACACCGATGCGGTCGAGACGGCGCAAGGCAAGGCCTTCACGATCAAGGTTGATCCGCGCGGTAAGATTGTGGAGGCCTCGGACCTCGACCGACTCATCCGCGAGTTGGGTGCTGCCGCGTTTCGGCCGGATACGTCGAGGGGGCGGATCAAAGAGTCCGACATGATCGGCGATTTCATCGCGAGTCAGTGGTTCCTTTGGGATGCGATTGCGAGCATCGATACTCCTACGGCCGGCGTGGCGGTGGGCCAAAGCTGGAAATCGACACTGGCGGTCCCGACGCCGATGGTCATGCGCAAGGCTCGCGAGGTGACGTATCAACTCGCAAAGACCCGCGACGGCGACCAGGGACGACTGGCGGTCATCGACAGCACATACAGTCTGGCCGACTCTGTGCCTCAGGACTGGCCCGTCCCGTATTCCGGCCGGTTCCAGGTCAGCGGGACCTTCGGTTTTCTCGGTTCTTATGAGTTGGTTGGGCTCGAAGGGAGCGGCCGGGAGTTGTTCAACATAGACGCCGGCCGCGTCGAACGGGGAGATCAGACGTACACGCTGCAAATGAAGGCGTCTCTGCCGCCGATGGGCATTCGGGCCAATCCGGTCATTGCCATTGAGCAGACGCTGACGATGGAGCGGCTGGGCGAACAACCATAGGTCCTATACGTCTAATAGGACCTATACCCTTAAGATGGGAGGTCTCGAAATCTTGGAACGTGACAATCTTTGGGCGCCGTGGCGCATTCCATACATAAGGGCTCTTGAACGGAGCGAAGGCTGCTTCATCTGCCATGACCTCTCACATCCGGAGGACGACGACGAGAACCTTGTCTTGTGGCGGACCCTCCGTTGCATCGTGGTCCTGAATCGGTTCCCGTACAACAATGGGCACCTGCTGATTGCCCCGGCCCGCCACATTGCCCGCCTCGACGAGTGTTCCGACGACGAAATGTTGGAGTTGACCAAGCTCATGCGCGAATCACAGCGGGCGCTGTCCCTGACGCTCAACCCGCACGGTTTCAACGTGGGGCTCAATTTCGGCCGCTGTGCCGGCGCGGGCCTGCCGGGCCACATGCACATTCACGTCGTGCCGCGCTGGGATGGGGACACGAACTTCATGAGCGTTTGCAGCGACACGAAAGTGGTCAGCCAGTCCCTGGTGGATTTGCTGGCCGAACTGAAGGCCGCCAGTGCCGAACACGGCCTTCCGGGTCTGTGAACATGTCTGATGGAATGCGATCGTACTCCGTGACGGAGAAGGTCAGTAAGGGCAGGCAGTTCCCTGAAGAGCCCCATCCCTACCGGTCCGATTTCGAGCGCGACCGGGATCGAATCATCCATTGCTCGGCCTTCCGCCGGCTCGAAGGCAAGACGCAGGTTTTCACCCCCGGTCTCGACGACTACTACCGCACGCGCCTGACGCACAGCATCGAGGTCGCCCAGATCGGCCGGACCATCGCCAAGGCGCTGGGCCTCAATGAGAGCCTGACCGAGGCGATCTGCCTGGCGCATGACCTGGGGCATTCACCTTTCGGCCACGCGGGCGAGGCGGTTCTCAACGGTCTGATGGCCGCGCACGGCGGGTTCGAGCACAACGCCCAGACGCTCCGCATCGTGGAGTTGCTCG
>CAYNQP010000386.1:2015-4431 GCA_964399325.1 uncultured Pirellulales bacterium | reverse complement strand
TTTTCCTTCTCCAGCAAGCCGCTGCTCTCCGCGAGATCGATCAGCTCCGTCGCCTGTGACGAGACCTCTTTCCAATATCCGCTGACACTCTGTCCGACGTCGCTGAGACTGTCTGCCAGAATGTAGTGATACTTGAGCCGACCGAGTCGCGCCGGGAGGTTCTTCGGGTCAGACAGGACAACCTGCTCCCAGCATCCAAGCACGCGACGCCAATCACCGGTGGCCTTGTACACGTCCGACAGCTTGAAGAGCAAGTCAACCTTCTCATCCAGCGACGTCGTCCGACCGAATGCTTCGAGGTAGTTGCGGCGCGCTGATTCGTAGTCCTCGGCGACCCAAGCAGCATCGCCATCCTCAATGAACTGGGCCGGATCTCGCATGAGCCTTAGGATGACGACAACAGCCAACAGGGTCAGGAGTACGAAAACGGTGGTGCCAATCAGTGCAACCTTCTTATTCAGGCGTCTTCTCGCCATCGGTGTTCCCCTTTCTTCACCGCTTCGGGCTTAGATCCACGTTCCCGGAGGAATGTCAATCATTACGGAATATGTCATGATGCCACCATGATACAGAAGCCAAAGCCAACCCCTTGCTCCGGCCGTCTACGGCTGCGGCCAATCAGGCCAGTGGTCCCGCTCCAGAACGGGCAGGAGCACAGCCAAGAGTTTGTTGCTTGCCGCTATCGCCTCCTCCTGGGTCGGGACCGCTAGCCCTTGGTTGAGAGCCAACTCAACCTTACAGAAGTACGAATGCTTGCTGAAAATGTTCCTATTCAGGGCAATGCGGGCACTATCCCGGTTGCCCGCGTACTCGCCATTGACCCGGAGAAGATAGAGCACGGGGAATCTCGCTGCCATGAGGAAGACATCCCGGCCCGGACTGCCAAAGACCAGGTAGCGCCCCGGGATATTTCGCGTATGACCGGGTCCGCCTACCTGCAGCGTGATATCCTCGGTGTCCAGCCGGCGATAGCCGCTGCCGGTATAGCATTCTTCCGGCACGTGGGGCACCCGGTCCGGCTCAGGATAGTAGGTAACGAAGAGCATCACCCGGCGCACCGGACTCTCGTCCGGCCGGCAGGGGTCCTCCAGAACCCACTGGATGTAATCCTCCGTTCCGAGAGACTCCAGGACTTCCTCGTTCTCGATCTTCTGCTTGGCCACAACCCGGTAGGGCGCCAGCAACGCCTCGTCCAACGAATCGAGGGATTTCTTCAAAGGCAACGGTTCCTTTTTCAGATAGAGGCCGAGCCGCCTCGTGGCGATGGACATTCCTCCACCCGCCAGCACCAGCACCGCCGTGCAGATCAAGAAGGCCGGCTGAAAGTAATTCCGGCTGTTGTGAATCGGTCCGCTCATTTCACCCCGCGGTTACGAACGATCACATCTTCGCCACTTATCTGGTCCTCGTCCACAAGCAGGCTCGACATGAACCATGCCAGGAAGCCGTACAACCCAAACGCCAGCGGCAACATCGCCAAACCCAGCGCATCGTGGTAGACGCCCTGCGTGTACTTGGGATCAACCAGAACATAGATGAACCCCGTGATGGTCACGCGAACGATGTTGCAGAGAATCGCAATGGGAATCGTGCTGACCAGCAGGACCACCCGTTGCCAGAGAGGACGGTAGTGCAGGTACGCCATGGCGACGCCGAGCGCCAGGAAGGCCATGAGCAGTCGCATCCCGCTGCATGCCTCCTCGACGTCCAAAGCCGGCTCCAGGCGCCGGCCCTTGTACACAATATCGATAATCACGCCGCTCACGTGGGCATCGATGCCATTGACCAGGTTCAACAAAGCGGTCGCCACCACCGCGGCGATCTTCCGCATCGGGATGGTCAAGCCGACATAGTAACGCCGGGGAAGCGGTACGGCAAAAATCAAGAACACGATCGGCAGCCACGTGTGGGCAATCAGACGCCATCCGCCCAGAAACAGCACCACGGCCCCGAGGGCCGCGATCATCGCAAGGGGCCGAAAGTACGCATACCCGGCAGGGCTGACCACGTTGAAGATATAGAACGCCAGAACGCCAAGCAGGAAAACAAGACCCCGATAGTCCGGACGCGTCTGTCCGGATTCGAGGTGTGCGGGCCGACGACCCGCCAGCCATTCACCCAACGGATCGCGCCCATACTCCAAGCCCAGGATATCGTTTCGTTTCTGGTTGAGAAAATAGAGACTGAACAACGGGATGAGAAAGCCATGCGACCAGCTTGGGTCGATGATCCAGAGGCGAACGATCTGCACCGTCTCGTTGCGGAAAAGGAAGCCGAGCAGCCCCGCGACAATCGCGAGCCTTACGTACGTGTGCAGCCCGAGTTGGCTCCACCTTCGATCCGGCAGAGACGGACTGGCCTCCCGTCCCTGGGCTGCTGAAGAACCAACCCTATCGACCATACGTCCAGACTTCCA
>CAYNQP010000386.1:0-1915 GCA_964399325.1 uncultured Pirellulales bacterium | reverse complement strand
CCCGTCCCTGGGCTGCTGAAGAACCAACCCTATCGACCATACGTCCAGACTTCCATCAAAGCCAGCTAGGCAGTCGAACACCATCACCGTAGTCTGCATCCGCAAAATTCCGGTCATACACAAAAGCGAAGCCGTAAGCCGCTCTGAAAGCACTCCGCAGCACCGCGCGCCATCTCGAGGTGGGATGCGTTCCCACGTTGATCAGATCGTGCGGTTTGATGAAGAAGTCGGGCTGCTCGCCGCTGGCGATCTTGTCCAGATCGACCATGACGATCTCTTCTCTCTTCTCACTGATCCGGCGGATGACCTCACAGTATTTCGGGTAGGCCAGGGGGCCCAGTCCGCCGGCCGCCGCGATGGCCTGCTTGAGATTCATGGGACGGCCAGTCATGTTGATGGCCCCGCCGCGATTCACATTTCCGGTAATCCAGAATTCGCCGATGACGTCGACGGGCACGTGGATCGTGTCGCCGGGCTTGATAATGACGTTGTACCGCGGATCTCCGGCCAGCAGTAGTCTGTCGGTCGGGACCTTGATGAGGCGTGTCTGAATGGCCTCCGCCCATTCCTGCTCCATCGGCAGCACCTCGGCCCTTGGCGGAAACGTCTCGCCGGTCGGCGGCGGGACGGGCCCCGTAGGCTCAGCCACCCCGGGCCCAACGGCCACCGGGACCCACTTGCCGTCCCGGAAGACCCATTCAAGCCGGCCGGCAGCATCCGTAAAAGCGTCAGAATCCCGCGTCAGATTTGCATCGGGGAACTCGGCCATCGACTGCACGATCTGATTCGGCTTCGGCCTGCTCGGCTGAGCCGGTTTGGGCGCTACCAGAAGTCGGAAGCCATCCGGCAGGACCGAAGCCGAGACATCCTCCCGCCGGGCCGCGGCCGAAACACTGTTGACCGGGCTTCGCACACCAGGCGCGAACTTCGCAACATCAGTCTTTGCTCGCGAAGTATCAGCCATCACCTTGTCCGTCGCCGGCCAGGAGCTCTGCGCCGACGGCGCGATCAGGTCCAGCATTTCGCGTTCAAGCTCGAATCTCTCGGCCGGTTCGGAGGGTTCCGGAATCTCTCGCCGCCGAGCCGAGGTCCCGGAACCTGTCGGTTGCGGCCCAGCCGGAGTCGGCGCGAGCTGTCTCTGAGAGGACTGCGGCTCGATGAGTTCGAGTTCCTGCATCGAGGGTCGCTGCCCTTCCGGGCCCGTTGCCGCCGTCTCTGCGGCACGCGAGACATAGATGTAGCTAACGTTGAACTGGTTCGGCCCCTGCGCCATCGCGAGCGCGTCAGTGAGTCGGAAGTCGTAGCGAGGGATCGGGTACCGGCCCGGCTGCGGGATGCCGTTGCCCAGGATCGAAAACGTCCGCTGCTGTGAATTCAGCAAGGTCACCGTGATGGACGGCTCCTTCAGGATATTGGGCGAGAGAATCTGCGTGATCTCTTGCTCCAACTGCGTCTCGGTCAGTCCGGCCGCCTGCACCACGCCCACGACTGGAATCGAGAGCTTGCCCGTCTCCGAGACCAAGTAATCGTTGAGCACCGTGGCCCCATCCTGATACAGCTCGAAGATCGAGACACGCACCAGATCACCCGCGCGTAAGGTGTAGTCCCCTTTCACGGCCACAATGTCCTTCGGGCGCGGCTCCTGCGCATTCTCCCAGGCCGGCGCTGCCTCTTCGGCCACACCCAGCGAGTCAAGGATGACATTGACCGCCGGGGTGGGACGAAACCGCCCGATCTGGGTAGGGTCGAGTATCTTGTTGCTGCATCCGGCCAGACACAGAGCCAGCGCGCCGATCAAACCCAGCCAACCTGCCCTGTAAGTGCGGCCCAAATCGTAAATAGTCAATCGTAGATCGTACATCTCAAGGATTTATCGGTTCACGCGCCGGCCCGCTTAAGTCTTTTGCCGGACCCA
>CAYNQP010000385.1:0-4445 GCA_964399325.1 uncultured Pirellulales bacterium | reverse complement strand
AATCGTAGTAATCGCGCATCCGGAGCCTGGATGCCGCCTTGTCGTCGGCAAAGAGTTCGATCATCTGGTCCGTCAGGGTAGCGGCCTCGCGGAGCCACCGCGCGTCGAACGAGGCCTCGTACAGATCCAGAAGCCCCGCGATCATGAACGCGTAGTCATCCAGAAATCCTTTCTCGATAGCGCGGCCGGCACGACCGTAACGCATCAACCTGCCTTCGACGCGGAGCTTGCCGAGCACGAAATCAGCGGCCCTGCTCGCGGCGGCGATATATCCTTCGTCGTTCAGCACCGCCCCGCCATAGGCCATCGCGGAAATCATCAACCCATTCCAAGCCGTGATGATTTTGTCGTCGCGGTGTGGACGCGGCCGGGTGTTCCGATGCTCGAGCAGCCGCTTCCTCGCCCGCGCCAATTCGGCCTCGATTTCTGGCGGCTGTCTGTCAAGTGCTCCACTAAGCTCCTTGACGGAGCGGGTAACGTGCAGAATGCTCTTGCCCTCCTCGAAGTTGCCGCTGTCCGTCACGCCGTAGTAGGCACAGACCCGCTTCGCGGCATCCTTCCCGAGAATCTTTTCGATCTCGTCGCGGTCCCAGACGTAGAAAGCGCCTTCCCGACCTTCGCTATCGGCGTCTTCAGCCGCGTAGAAGCCACCACCAACATCTGTCATATCGCGCCGGACGTAATCCAGCACGTCGCGCGCCACGGCAGCATATGCGGGCTCACCGGTCACCTGATACGCTTGGAGGTACACCCTCGAGAGAAGCGTTTGGTCGTAGAGCATCTTCTCGAAGTGAGGCACCTGCCATTGGGCGTCGGTGGAGTAACGATGGAAACCGCCGGCGAGATGGTCGTGGATGCCACCGTTCATCATGGCATCGAGCGTGCGCGTCACCATGTGCAGGGCTCGTTCATTGCCGGTCCGGTGCCAGTACGTCAGCAGCATCGCCAGCATGCTGGATTGGGGGAACTTCGGTGCCGCGCCGAATCCTCCATTGACTTCGTCGAACTGCGCCGAAAGGTCGGCAAAGACTTTCTGCATCATGTCCGGCGACAGGGACCCTTGCGAGTCAGTCTTCTCCAAGTTCTGGAGAGCCGTGCCGAGCGTCTGCGCGGAACTGAGCAGTTCATCGCGCTTGCCCTGCTACGACTCGTAGATGGTCAGGAGCACCTGCTGGAAGCTGGGCCGGCCGTACATGCTCGTCGGGGGGAAGTACGTGCCCCCGTAGAAGGGCTTGCCGTCCGGCGTCAGGAACACCGACAGCGGCCATCCGCCGGAACCCGTCATCATCTGGACCGCTTTCATATACGTCTCATCAACGTCGGGCCGCTCCTCGCGGTCCACCTTGATGGCGATGAAATGATCGTTCAGGATCGCGGCGGTCCCGGCGTCCTCGAAGCTCTCGCGCTCCATCACGTGGCACCAGTGGCAAGTGGAGTAACCGATCGAGAGAAAGACAGGCTTGTTCTCCTGCCGGGCGCGATCGAAGGCCTCAGGGCCCCACGGATACCAGTCCACGGGGTTGTGCGCGTGTTGGAGCAAATAGGGACTGGTCTGATCAATAAGTCGATTCGTGTGCGTGTGAGGGTCTGCTCTTGGGGGCATGTCGGGCTCTCCCATGATTGATCCTTCCGAGAGACGCGTGCGCTCGACAGCCGCATCGGGGACTTCGAGCCGGCCGGGAATCGTCAAAACCGCCAACAGAAACAGACAAAAGCCAATAGGCCAAACTAGCCGGCTCCGCTTACGCATGAACGTTTCTCGAATGGACCGGCCCGGCTCCGCGCCGTCCCCGGGACGAAGTGACAACCGGCTGCGATCCTGTCACTCCACCTGCTCCAGTGACTGCACGAGGATACGCACGTGCTTCATCTCTTCCTGGATGACCTCGTTGATCAGGTCTTTTTCGGCCTGGTGCGGGACAAAGTCTTTCAATCCGGTGTAGTAGACGATGGAGTCCTTCTCTTTCTCGATGGCCATCCTCAGGACGTCGGCCTTGGTCTCGTGGCCGCTCAGTTGCGCCGCCGGATCGGGCTGCATGCCAAAAACCGCCAGTCCTGCCATGACACGGGCGTCGGGCGGGTCAATCCGCCTGGGGGCCAACTCCCCCTCCTGCCAGCGCTGGTCACTGAGCCGCTTCTTCATCTGCTTGAAGACGTCGATGTGCCGGGTCTCCCACTGCGACAGATTGACGAAGAGCGTACTGAACTCCGGATCGTTGATGAGTCCCGCCGCTCGGCGATAGAATTTGGCGCCATTGCGTTCGATCTTCTCAGCGATTTCCAGGACCTCAAAAGCGCCCAGTTCCACATCCATCTCTTATCCTCCCGCATCCAGGCCGTGCAAGGCCATTCACATGGATCCAGCCGACGCACGAGCCCTCAGGGCCCCGTGCCATCGGCGATACCGGCAATTATGGCACGAAAGCTTCTGCTGTCTATAGAGCGATGCGGACCCCCGTGTTCGGAATATCTCACGCAAACCTCTCCCGGTCAGGATTGGCCCGCGGGGCCTGTCTGCGGTAGAATGACCGAATCACCATGGACGAGATCAAGCGAAAACTCGCTCTCATCGAGGCGCAGCTTCCCGGGCAAAGTCTGCACGCTCGCCTCATCGGGACCGCCCCGCTGCTGTTTCCAGCCCTCGGCCTGATGGCAGGGATTGTCCTTCAGCACATCGTCGGGACGCCTATCGGCCGTTCGATCAACATCTGGACCTGGACCGTTCTACTCGCGCTCTCGGCGGCAGTCACCTGCGGCTGCTACCTCAGGACCCGCCGCCGGCCGCGGCCTCAAGTTCTGGCCTATGGCGCTGGGCTCTGTTTTGTGTGTCTCGGCGCCATTCGCCTTGTCTCGTTTGCCATGCCGGCCTCTAATGACGTACGACGTTTCGTTGACGAGGAACGCGTTCTCGCCACCATCCGAGGACACATTCTCACCCAACCTTGTCAACAACAGCAGGACTGGTGCTTCGCCCAGTTCACCTTTTCCGATCCCTCGACAACGTTCTACATGGAAGTCGATCAGGCGCAAACAGCCCAAGGCTGGGCCGCGGCCGACGGGACCATCCGGGTCCATGTGGACGAGCCGACGCTCAATCTAAGAACGGGAGACCGCATCCAAATCTACTGCTGGCTCCAGCGATTTGACGGGCCGACGAATCCGGGCCAATTCGACGTCGCCGCCTATCTGCATCGCAGAAACGTGTACGTCGGTGCGTCCGTGCCTTCAAGAGACGCTATCGAGTTGTGCGGGAGCGCTCGGCGCGATGTCCTGGGCCGCCTGCGCACCAGGCTGTCGAATGCGGCCTCGCAAGCCCTGATTGGCAATGCCCCGCCGGACACGCCTGCCGAAGGTCTTCTGCAGGCCCTGCTCCTCGGTGACCGACGCAATATCGATCGTGACACATACGAGGCGTTCCGCAGGACGGGACTGCTGCATTTCATCAGTCTTTCCGGCATGCACCTCGGCATCTTCGTCGGCATCGTCTGGTGGCTGTGCAAAACCGCGGGGTTGGCCAAGCCTCATCGAGCGGTCGTGTGCATCATTGCGACAGCCGCCTTTCTACTGGTTGTCCCGCCGCGAGCCCCTACCGTGCGCGCCGCCGTCATCGTCTGGGTCTATTGCCTCGCCCTGATCCTGCGACGGCGCACCCATCCGCTCAACTCCTTGTGCCTGGCAGCCATCATCCTCTTACTGGTCAGACCCACGCAATTGTTCGAGGCCGGTTGGCAACTGTCGTTTGCCGCCGTCGCGGGCATTCTGGCCCTGACGGGCAGGGTCGAGGAGTCCATTCACGACAGGACCCACGGATGGTTTCGCCGGCGCGATTATCGAGCCCGGCCGCTCATGCGGCTGGTCAAGGGTACCGGCGGCGCCATCATTCGGCTTCTCTCGGCGGGCTCGGCCGCCTGGGTCGGCGGGACCGGCATCCTCCTCTACCATTTCTACACCATCACGCCATTGACAAGCCTATGGACAGTTCTGGTCTTCCCGCTGGTCGCTGTGATTCTGACGATGGGCTTCTTCAAGATCATTCTGTTCTTTCTCTTGCCGACGCTGAGCAGCGTCCTCGGCGTTCTCGTCTCATTCGGCGCCGACCTGCTGATCTGGATTGTGAAGATCATTGCCCGCCCGGACATCAACTGCGTTCTCATCGGCCATGTCGCGGCTTGGGTCGTGGTCGCCTATTACGGGCTCGTTCTGTTCGCCTCGTTCACTCGCATGCGACGTGTCGTGCTGAAGAAATGGCTATGCGTGGCGTGGGTACTGATACTGATCGGATATCTCGGCGTTGTCAAATGGCAAAGGACGCATCGCGACCATCTGTGCCTGACCGCCCTCGACGTCGGTCACGGCCAGGCCATCCTGGTGCAACTGCCCGGCACCAAGAACGTTCTCTTCGACGCCGGCTCTTTGTACACCCCTGACGTGGGAACGCGAATCGT
>CAYNQP010000384.1:0-4449 GCA_964399325.1 uncultured Pirellulales bacterium | reverse complement strand
CATCAGCGGATAGCCAATCCTCTCGGCGACCTCGACAGCCTGGGCCACGGTGCTGGCCATGCCCGACTCGGGCATGGGGATGCCGAGTCGCTTCATCATCTGGCCGAACCGGTCGCGGTCCTCGGCCAGGTCGATCGTCTCGACGGTGGTCCCGAGGATGTTCACGCTGGCCTCCTCCAGTTGGCGAGCGATGTTCAGCGGCGTCTGCCCGCCGAACTGCACAATGACCCCTTCCGGTTTCTCCTTCTCGTAGATGCTCAGCACGTCCTCGACCGTCAGCGGCTCGAAGTACAGCTTGTCCGACGTGTCATAGTCAGTGCTGACCGTCTCAGGGTTGCAATTAACCATGATCGACTCGTAGTCCTCGTCGCGGAGCGTGAAGGCGGCGTGGACACAGCAATAGTCGAATTCGATGCCTTGGCCGATACGGTTGGGCCCGCCGCCGAGGACCATGATCTTGCGTTTGTCGCTGACGTCCACCTGGTCGGGAGCGTTGTACGTTGAGAAATAGTAGGCGGCGTTTTCCACGCCGCTGACCGGCACCGGCTCCCATGCTTCGACCATGCCGAGAGCCGCCCGCTGCTTGCGGATATCCGCTTCGGGAATGCCCAGGAGCTTCGCGAGATACTTGTCGGCAAAACCGTCCTTCTTGGCTTGAACCAGCAGCTTCTCCGGCGGCATCTTGCCCTTGTACTTGAGGATCTTCTCTTCCAGCGCCACCAGTTCGGCCATCTGCTCGATGAAGTAGTGCTTGATGTACGTCTTCTCGAAGAGGGTCTGGACGTCGGCGCCCTTGCGTAGCGCTTCGTACATGATCCACTGACGCTCGCTGGTCGGGTTCGTCAATCGCGCCAACAGCTCTTCCAGGGACAGCTTGTTGAAGTTTCTGGCGAAGCCCAGGCCATACCGGCCGTTCTCAAGCGAGCGAATGGCCTTCTGGAAGGCCTCTTTGTAGTTCTTGCCGATGCTCATGACCTCGCCGACGGCGCGCATCTGCGTGCCGAGCTTGTCTTCCACGCCCTTGAATTTCTCAAAGGCCCAGCGGGCAAACTTGACTACGACGTACTCGCCCGAGGGGGTGTATTTATCGAGCGTGCCGTCTCGCCAATACGGAATCTCGTCCAGAGTGACGCCGGCGGCCAGAAGTGACGAAACGAACGCGATCGGGAAACCCGTGGCTTTTGAAGCGAGGGCCGACGAGCGCGAGGTTCGAGGATTGATCTCGATAACAACGACGCGGCCCGTCTCGGGGTTGTGCGCAAACTGAATGTTGGTGCCTCCGATGACCTCGATGGCGTCAACAATGTCATAAGAGTATTTCTGTAGCTTTTGCTGCAACTTGGGATCGATGGTCAGCATCGGCGCGGTGCAGTAGGAATCGCCCGTGTGGACCCCCATCGCGTCCACGTTCTCGATGAAGCAGACGGTGATCTTCTGGCCGTTGGCGTCCCGGACGACCTCCAGCTCCAACTCTTCCCAACCGAGCACGGATTGTTCGATTAGAATCTGGCCTACGAGGCTGGCCGACAGGCCGCGGCTCGCGATGGTCTGCAACTCCTCTACGTTGAAGACAATACCGCCTCCGGTGCCGCCCATGGTGTAAGCGGGCCGCACGACGACCGGGTAGGTGAGTTTCTCGGCGATCCGTTCCGCCTCTTCCACGCTGAAGGCGGCCTCGCTCTCGGGCATATCGATCTTGAGGCGATTCATCGTCTTCTTGAACGCCACGCGGTCTTCACCCCGCTCGATGGCGTCAATCTGTACGCCAATGACCTTCACGCCGTATTTGTCGAGCACGCCGGCGCGGGCCAATTCGGAGGCCAGATTCAGACCGCTCTGGCCGCCGAGATTTGGCAGCAGCGCGTCGGGGCGTTCCGTCTTGATGATCTCCGTCATGGCCTGGAGGGTCAGCGGCTCGATGTAGGTGACGTCCGCCGTGCCGGGGTCGGTCATGATCGTGGCAGGGTTCGAATTCGCCAGCACAATCTCATAGCCCAGTCGGCGCAGAGCTTTGCACGCTTGCGTGCCGGAGTAGTCGAATTCGCAGGCCTGGCCGATGATGATCGGGCCCGAACCGATAATCATAATCTTCTTGATGTCCATTCGTTTCGGCATTGGGTCTTCTCCTGTATTACGACAAGTCTCACGAGGAGACTGCTGGGTGTCAGACAGGTCGGGCGGGATTAGAGCAGATCGGGGGTGACTTGTCAAATATCAAACAGGAGGGCGGACAGGCGATTTGTCATCGTGGCGGAGTGGGCCGACGGAGTGCTCTGCGTGTGAGGAGAAAGCGGAGATGGAGGCGGCCTGAAGTCCCTGAGCAACGTCAAAGCCGGAGACAACGTCCGCCACGCTTCCCTTGGCGGTGTTGACGTCGTCTCCGGCGAGGACGATGGCGGGACCAAGCTGCCCACGCCATCGTCATTGGGCCTTCCATCTGCTGATGCGTCTATGCGCTCTCGGGGCCCGGTTCGGTGGGCTCGTTTGGCTCGTTGGCATCCGGCAGCACATCGAGCCGTATCCAGTGGTTGCCCGGCAGGAAGCTTTCCGGTCCAGGCTCGCTCGGCTCGTTCGGATCGTTCGGATCGTCGGCCAGAGACACCACGCCGGCTTTGGCCGATGAGATGCTCTGTATGTGCTGGTGGGCGATGGCCACGACGAGCAGAACCAGCAGCAGGGCGAAGGTCTTAACAAGTACTCGTTGCATCGTCTGAAGTCCTTTATCAAGGTTGTTGGGAACTCACGGTCCACTACTTCTTGTCTCACGCATGCTAAACGCTTTCGGAGTAGGTCGTCAGATTCGGTTTGATGATGATCGGGCTGGTGATGCCACTGGGCAACATCATGTCCTCTTTAGGGGTGATGCTGATCACGCCGATGTCACCCAGTTCGGTGGTCTCCGATCCGCCGTCGTCCAGGGTGGCCCCGATGTTGGTGACGTAGCCGGACGTCCATTGGCTGGTGTCACACATGGAGATGATGGTTCCGTAGATTTGCGCGTTGCCGCGGATGTCGACGATGCCCCCGACAATGGCGCCGGTCAGGACGTTGTTGTCGCTTTGCTCCGGGTTGGTGTTGCCCAGGTCTACGTTGAAGTGGGGCGCCAGGATGGTGGCCTCCCTAACGCTCGAAGTGTTGTTGAACGTGGCCTCGCCGGTGAAGTACAGGGCATTGTTCTGCCATACAAGGCTTTGGGGGGTGTTCGTGACGATTACCCCGTTAAAAGTGCAGTCTTCGAAGCGAACGTTGTTGTAGGTAGAGTAACGGGAGCCGGTGTTCTCGGAGCAATTCACATACAGAACTTCCTCAAAGGTACAGTTCCTGAAGAGAGCGTTGCTGTTGGACGATAGTAGGGCATTGGTAAACGTTTGGTTCTCATGCACCTGGCGATTCAGTCGCCGACTGGAACTGCTGCTAGCCCTGTTGTAGTTTCCCGAGGCATGGGGGAAATACTCGGTGGTGGTTGTGGAGCTGGACGCGATTTCCGTCAGTCCGCTCGTATAGGACGAGGTCTCATAATCGGAGATATCCAGCCCGGACATATCGGTGGTATGCAGGGTGGGATCGTAGTACACCGCGTTCTCGTGGTAGCCCTGCAACTCGTCCCACGAACTATAGACGCGATTGTTGAAATCGACCGTGATCCGGTTTCCATTTTCATCGTAGACGGGATTGCCGTCGGTGTCGGTCAGATACAGGTTCTCGTCGATCGTGCCGAGGGTGTCGGACAATGCGTTGCCTTCGTCGTCATAGACGGTTTGGCCCAAAGTGAACAAGGCGTTGCCGTTTCCGTCGAGGGTCTCCAGATCGTAGCTACAGCGATAGAGATCGTCCTTTTCGATCACGGTGTTGACGGTGCCGAGAATGGCCGTCTCGCTGGTGGTGTTGAACGGGGAAACCCTCAGGTTGTTCCAGGTGCTGAAGATGTCACCGTAGATGGTGGTGTCTCCCGTCAGCCACACACGACCGCGACCGGCTATGGCATAGGTAAGCAACTCACGGTCTTTGGTGATGTCCATATCCATACCGACGCGCCGCGTCAGGTCGCCGCGGGTGCCCACGGATTGTATCTTGATCTGGCACGGGCTGTCCTGATACCGGTAGAAGCGTACGGTGAAATCAACGCCAGAGTCTCCGAAGCCCATCGCGGGCATGACCAGTTCGTCGCCGGTTCCACCGGCGTCGGTAAACGAGCAGGAGGACGGGACCGTCTGCCCATCCAACGCCTGTTCCTGAATGTGCTGGCATAACTCACTCCAGACCTGATTGGCCTGGGTCTCCGTGACGTAGTTGATGCTGGTCTGGGGCAGGGCCGGCACCGTGCTGACGAGGTACTTGGCGCACTCCAATCCCGATTGGGCGGCATAAAGGGCGGTATTGACCTTGCGCTGGTTGGAGGCCACCTGCAGGTTGGCCCCGGACAGCGTGGCCAGCGACATGGCCAGTGCG
>CAYNQP010000383.1:0-4456 GCA_964399325.1 uncultured Pirellulales bacterium | reverse complement strand
CAAAGCGTAGAATTCCCAGTTCTCGACATTGTGGAGGACCAGTTCGACACGGTAGTGGTGTTCAACGGACATCTGATAAACCTTGCCTTTGGTCGAGGTGTTGGTAATCACCAGTCCTTCGCTTGCACTGGTTCCATGAGGCCAATTCCCTCGGAAGATTCCACCACCACCGTTTGTGATCATAATATCAGGATTGCGGAATTCCGTCTGTTCACCGCCGCCTCGTCCAAAACCACGACCACCACCGAACGAGACATCATCCATCAATGACTCAGGACCCGCCATCCAAAGGAAGCCGGCATAGGGACCTGGTGAAACCGATATCGAACAGACAATGTTCTTTCCGCCCTTGGGTGCAATGATTGCTCCGACAGGTTCGTCGTCGGCGCCGGCCTCTGCATTGCCTTGCACGGAAATCGATGTTCTGCTCGGATGCAGACCGATGATCACGGTATCCTCTTTCAGTCTGACCGGTTCAGAGACCCTGTATGAGCCCGTTGGGAAATAGAGTACTTTGTGATTGGCAATGGCGTCCTTGATCGCTTGTGTATTATCTGTTGTGCGGTCCCCAACGATACCTAATGTATGAACATTGACCCATTCGCTCATGGGAGGCAACGCGGGAATATCGGTTGGCACTGGAGAGGCCGGTTCGGCAACTTCATGTTCCCGATGCTTGATCACAACGCCCTGCTCTCTGCCGTCGGAGCCAATTTCGAGACCGACTGAAAAGTGATCCATGACATAACGTTGAGACGGCCCCTTGAGCACCTCGTCTCCACGATAGAACGTTGGAACGTCACTGCAAACGATATTCGTAAACGTGACTGCGGAATGAAGATTCTCGGCATTGCCATGTTTGAATGCGGCCCAGGTGATATTCTTCATCTGCAAATCGCGGCCATAAAGCTGCTCCACTTCTCCCTGGGTGATTTGAACGGCAACCGGCATGTTCTCGAAGCTGACTCGAACCAAGGTAAACCCGGCTTCCATGGTTTGAATACCCGCTTCACTTTGGCCTTCGAAGTGGGAATCCATGAGAAGGAATTGCCAAACAGGCGCGGTCCTTTGGGTTATGATGCCGTATTTTCCGCCATACACATTGATATCGCTAATCTGGTTTCCGATGTCCTCAATGGCAGCACGAGCGGTTCCAATACGGAAATCCATATGCCGCAGATAACTGTGCTGGGCAACATGAAAACGCACGGCAATCGCCGCGAGATTGCCTTCCTGAATTTCAATATCAATGTTGTCCATGCCACCGTAGAAGGTGATTTCAGACGCGTCACTAAAGCCGCCAAAGCCTCTTCTGCCGCCGAACATCCCCCCTCTGCCTTGCCTCATACCTCCTCTGCCTGCGCCGCCTGGAGCCGCGCCGCCGCGCCCACCAAACATACCTCCCCCCGGCATTGTGCCTCTTCCCGTCCCTGAGTTCGCACTTGGAAGGTTACTGCCTGCAAAATGGAACATATACTTGCCGGTTCCCCACTGAAAACTCGGCGTATTGGCCGCCAGCACAAACACGGGTCGTTCCTTGCCATAGCCAATCAATCGAATACCGCCCCCAACAATAACCGTCCTGGTCAGACGATAACGACCTTCAGGAATGAAAACGATCCCACCGCGAGACACGCTGTTGATGGCCTGCTGGATGGCGTCCGAGTCGTCGCCCACGCCATCAGCGTGCACCTCGAATTGGTCTTTCGTCAGATAAACCGCCTGAGGATCCTCCGGTCGAAGAGGATAATAGGAATCCGCATAAAGCGGGCCTGACGGAGCGAGAAAGCACGTACACAAGACAGTCGCCACAAGTATTCTTCTCATGGTCATCCCTTTCACACATTGAATCCAACCATAGCATGCCGCCCGGACGCCCTGCGACTGTACCAGAATCTGCCTGCGTTGGCCAGTTCGTTCTTGAGGCGCTCCCGTTTTCTGTGCCCGTGTCTATGAGAGTGTGTGAGACGCGACCTGCTCCCCGGAAACGTGTCCGTTCAAAATGAGACAAATCGGGTAGACTCTCGTTTTCGGAAAGGACTCAGAGTATGAAGAAGACCCGATTCACAGAGCAGCAGATTGCCTTTGTCTTCGAGTACACCTAGTCACCATCCTCGGACAAGGTCAAACATGGGATCTCCCAGTTCCTGCGTAAGGAGTTTCCATGCGTAGACGGGGTCTCCGGCCGCACGGAGCCTGAAGGGGCCTTGCGATAGCAGCATCTCCAGTATCGCCTTCCGATATTTTCGACAGCAGCGCTCCGGACTATTATCTAGGGACTTCTGCGGCTCAATACCCGGCCCGCATGTACCCCTGTCAACGCTTCAGACACCTTCTTGCGGAGATGCCCACATGACTCGGGGCCAGCGTGGATCGCGACTCCTTCACTGTACGGCCTTGCATCCGAAAAATATCCTACGTCATCTGGCTCAGTCTTTCGGGGACGTGCCTGTCGGCTCAAGAATGATTCTTCGATAACCGGCAAGGCTATGTGTTCCGTCATCCGTCACTTCACAGATCACGTGGAAGCTCTTTCCTGCAGAGTCGGAAGGGACCTCTACTCTCGCACGGTTTGAGTGGCTTCCTGAGAGAGTGACATCCTGTGCATAGGTGCCCGCCTCGGATAAGACCCACCATGAGAACGTCAGTTCATCGCCGTCGGGATCATAGGATGCCGAAGCGGCGTCTCAGGTTCCCATGACCCTGGATATGGGTTGCATAATCCGTCCAATGGTTTACCCCGGTAGAATTTTGAAAAAGCCAGGCACACTCATCCCAGATAAACAGAAGATCCTCTGCAAACTGCCTGCGCATCCACTGGTGAGAGCTGATCGAAAAATCAACAGTCGATCCCCACGGTTTGTCTTGATCCGTTATGGTATAGGTACGGATCTTGTGCAAGAAGGTCTTGAGTTGCTCTGGAGTTCGTTCCTTCTGCACACGCCAGATAGCCTGCGCCAGGGTGTTGCCTCCTCCCCATACAGTCACCCAAACGAGACGGTCGTCATTCTCATCGGCCATCTTGACAATCAGGTCGCTACCCGGAGAATCATTGTTCTCGCCGATGAAACGATACCCCATTCTCATACTGCCCAACATGGCACGGGATCGTAAATAATCCGGGCTTGGCCAGTCTCCGATTTCCTGATGCGATTCGTCGGACAGATAGCCATCCTGATTGGAACGCTTTTTTAGATTGGGTAAATCTCTCTCGTAGGCATCAATGGCCGCGTGAATCAGATCGAGGCGTTCCTGGCCGCCGTTATTACTCCAGCCGGTGGTGGCCACCAAACCCTCGATCTCGAACAGGTCGGCGTGCACCAGAAGTCGAATCATGGATTCCATGTCATCGGGTTCCACGGTGTTGGACGCAATGTCGGTCAACGCGATGATTCATGGTTTAGGATCTGTCGCCATGGATGGGGCAGACACCGCCAGGTCCGCGTTGAGATGCACCGTCTGACCGGCCTTGATCGAGACCGCCGCCGTTTTGAGGCCGTAACGCACGTTGAACATGGCGTCAGCGGCATTGCGGATGGTGGCGGTCTGCAGCTTGCCGTCTTCCCACTGCATCGCCACCTCGAATCCACCGCGGGCGCGAAGTCCGCTGACGGAACCGCCGCTCCAACTCGGAGGCAGAGCTGGCAGCAGGCTGATTTCGCCGGTATGGCTCTGTAAGAGGGCTTCGGCAATAGCCGCAGTCAGTCCGAAATTGGCATCCGACTGGTTGTTGCGAGGATTATGGAGGTTGTCGGCAAAAGAAGGGACGATGCTCCGCAACCATTGCTCAACCCTGTCGCCGCGTTCCAGACGTGCCCAGACACAGGTGTTCCATGCTCCAATCCAACCACCACCGGGGCGGCGTGTCTCCATCCCCTTGTTAATGGCACTTGACAGATCAGGATTGTTTCGCAAGGTGATAGAATTACCGGGGAAGAAGGGGAAGTGAGGTGAGGTGTTATGACCTTCAGTACCGCCTGTCCAATCCTCGATCCACTCCTGAAGAGTTCCGCGACTGTTGATCCGATAGGGTGGAAGCCTCTTAAGGGCATCGGAAAGCTTCGCCCCGAAATCCTCATCTATGCCAAGAATCTTCTCGGCCTCGATGCAGTGCGAGAACAACTCACGAATTAGAGCGATGTCAATGGTCGGCCCCGGCGACACGGACACAGAGTTCCCGTTTTTGTCTTGATATCTGTGCTCAGGGGACATGGAGACAGGTGTAACCAGCCAGTGGTGTTTCGGATCCTCCACCATCATTTCCAGCAGAAATTGAGCGGCCCCCCTCATAATAGGATAATTATCCCGAAGGAACTTATCGTCCCCACCGAAAGCGTAATGTTCCCACAAATGCCGACATAGCCAAACGCCGCCCATCGGCCAGATGCCATACCGAGCGGCGTCAACCGGCGCCGTACCGCGCCAGAGATCGGTGTTGTGATGGAGCACCCAGCCG
>CAYNQP010000382.1:0-4459 GCA_964399325.1 uncultured Pirellulales bacterium | reverse complement strand
CGCCCGATGCCAGCCGCCACGTGCTCTCTGAAACCATGGTCTCGGTACCGAAAGCCTTGTTGGCGCCCTCCAGACGGGACGCCAGGTTCGCGGCGTCTCCCAGGATCGTGTAGTTGAAGCGTTTTCGCGATCCCATGTTGCCCACCACGACCGGGCCGGTGTTGAGCCCCACCCGCATCCGCAGCGGTGCGCCGGTGCGTTTCTCGTATGCCTCTCGCAGCTTGGCCAGACGTCGCTGGCAGCGTAGCGCCGCACGGCAGGCGCGCACCGCATGGTCCGACTGCTCCAGGGGCGCGTTCCAGAACGCGATGATTGCATCACCTTCGTATTTGTCCAGTGTGCCGCCCTCATCCATGATAATGTCGGTCATCTCGCTGAGGTAGTCGTTGAGCAGGGCCGTCAGTTCCACCGGGCCCAGTCTCTCGGAGAAGGTCGAGAACCCGGCCAGATCCGTGAACATGATCGTCAGTTCGCGCTTCTCGCCGCCAAGCTGGAGATGGGCCGGATCGCGGAGGATCTTCTCGATCACCTCGCCACTTAGATAGTGCCGGAAGGCCTGCTTGATGAACGCTTTCTGGCGCCCCTCCGCCCAGTAGTTCATAGCCAGAGCGCCGACCAGTCCCAGCGCCGAAGCCATTTCGTGTGCGGCGACCGGCCACCACTGTCCGCGGGCATAGGCCGCGAAGCCAACGAGCATTGGTATGCCCAGCCACACTGCGGAGAGCGGTCCCGCCTGCCACCATCTGCCGCCATAGGTCAAGGATATGGCGGCGGCAACGGCGGTTGCCACCACGGCCAGGAACACTACCGGCGCGGCTGCGTCGGCAATGAACGAATCGGTGATCAGGTTGTCGACGAACGTCGCGTGCAGGATGACCCCGGGACATTTCGGATCGACCGGAGTCGGCCGCAGGTCGAGCAGCGCCGGGGCGCTGCAGCCTACGAAGACATAGCAGTCCTTGAAGCTCGCGGGCGCCACTGTAGGTTCATCGCCTTCCCGCAGGCGCAGCTCGGACTGGATGACCGCGGCGGCGGAAACGGCTTCCGCCAGGATGTCTCGACCCCGAAAGCGCAGGACGGCGTTGCCTCTTGCGTCGAGCGGGACGATCTTGTCGCCGATGTGGAGCTGCGCGTCATCGGCCGTGACTACTGTTGGCTGTGCCATCAGCCATGTGGCTAACCCGAGCGCCGGGATCTCGACGTTGTCGAAGCGGCAAAACGGCGCGATCCGCCGAAACACACCGTCGGCATCCGGCACGCCCGCGACGTGTCCGGCCGCCGTGGCGCCCGCCGCCACTTCCTGCATCGGGAACAGCAGATGTGTTGGCTCGGCCATCGTAGCCAGGTTGGTCTTCAAGTCTGGGTGCGGCATGTACTCGGGCCATGTGTCCAGGCTTCCTCCCGGCATCAGCGTCAGGATCGCCGGCGTACCGGTCTTCAGAGCCTGCCCCATTAATTCGTCGTCCGATACCGTGTACACTGAGGGCTCGGTGAAGAGCAGGTCCAGGGCCAGCGCCCGAGCGCCGCCGCGCGTGCAGAACGCCGAGATGGCCCCGTACACCTCCCGCGGCCAAGGCCAGCCCCAGCCATTCTCTCGCTGCGCCCAATCCAGGCTGGCCTGGTCCAACAGAATCAATTTGACCTGCGGCGCAAGGGCCTCGCGCTGCGCAAAGAACCGGGCCCGCCACGTCCACGTCGGGGCTTCCCACGATTCGAGCCAGCCCAACCACCACGCGAGCAACGCCACCGCTCCAGCGGCCAGACCGACCGCTGTTCCACGCAGACATTTGCCACCTTGCTTGGACATGCGGTCCTTTCGTCTACAGTGCAGACGCTGGAAGTTGCGTCTCTACTGCGCCGCCACGATCGGTCCCAGGGCAGCCGAGAAGCGTTGCTCCCGGATGGGATTGGGGACCGGCGCCGCATCCGCAATTGTCGGCCGAAGGGCGTCTGCGCGGCTCCGCGCCGACGGATGCGTCTTGGCGAATCCGAGCCCTCCGGCATCTGCCAACTGCTCATCCATGCGCTCCAGCATGGTGATCATCGCTGTTTCCGGGTAGCCGGCCCGCTGCAGAAGCCCCACGGCGGCGGCATCCGCCTCGCGTTCCTGGGTCCGCGAGTAGCCGCTGGTTGTGAGCGTCATCACCACGTCGCTCACCGACCCCTCGAACTCGCGCGTCAGCGACGCCAGCTCCTCGCCGCCCAACTGCTTGGCGGACTCCGTGGCGACAATCGTGAATGCCTCCGTCAGACGGCCTTGCTTGATCGCACTGAGTCCGTGCTTCTTCGCAACGTGGCCGATCTCGTGGGCCAGCACCGCCGCCAGTTCGTCCTCGTTCTCGCAGCAGCGTAACATCCCGCGCGTCACCAGGATCAGTCCGCCGGGCCCGGCAAACGCATTGACCTCGTCGGAGTCGAGCAGCAGGAAGTGATAGCCGCCGAACGTCTCGGGCCGGTCGGAGAAGATGGCCAGTGACTGACCGAGCAGATTCAGATAGGCATTCGCCTGGGGCTGGTCCAACGGCGCGTAGGTCTGGAACACCTGCGCCGCCACGGCCCGCCCGATATAGTACTCCTGTTCCGGCGTCAGGTCCTGCCATGTCTTCTGCACGGCCTGCGCGCCGCGGGCGATCGACTCCGCCTCGTCGGCCGAGATCAGTCCGGCCTCCCGTGCGATCTCGGTTCCCTTCTCGGCAATGGTATCGCAACCGCAGAACAGCGTCGCGGCCAACAGGCTCGAGGCCAGTATCATCGCAAGTGTGCCTCTGGCGTTCATTGGGCACCTCCCGGCAGATTGCCCTCGGTCCGGAATCGCATAATCTGGTCCGCAGCGACCTCAAACGCCGCCATGCGGTCCACCCAGGTGAAATCCAGGGTGCCGTCGGCCCTGAGCTTGGCCTCGATTTGCTCGTTGAAACCCTTGCCGGCCAGGGCGACTTCGTCGGACGAGACGCCGGTGGCCGCGTCGCTGGTCCCCGCACGCATGGCGATCGGTTTCTTGGAGAGGGCCGACTCGTGCAGCCAGCCTGTTTTGCCGTCCGCCGTGGTTGCCGGGTACCAGCCCTTCTGCGGCGCCTCGGCCTGGACCACGGCGCCGTACTCCACCGTGGCGACGACACGGCCCAGTTGCGACGGAGTTGCTCGCAACTTGCCGTTTCGCACCTGAACGCTCATCGACGTTGCGAATGCCGCCCCGGCAGATAGCGCCAGCAGCACCGCAAGAGCCCTAATTTTCATGACATATGCCTCCCGTCAGACCACATTTCGTTCCCGCCGTCGAAGACCTAGAACATGCATCGGACAGCACTGGACACAATAATATCGAGTGTGGCCCCGAAAGCAAGCGGTCACACGTGTGCTTGACGCGGCTCGGGGCAAACCGTAGACTAACCATCGGTAGTGTGCCCGTAAGGGCATGAGAAGAAACGCCTTGCGGCGTCAGTACGAACCACTTTGGCAGGACCGTTTCGTGACATACTCAGCAGTTCGTACCATTCAGAAGAGTGTTTGGTGGCTCGTGATGATTGCAGCCGCGATTCTTGCTTCGCAGGGCTGTGCAACGGTGCCGGCAGGAAAGACACTATCGGTCTCGCCGGCCATTTCCAGGAGTGTTCAAGAGGCTCTCGTGCAGTTCAACCGGGGCGCCGCTCTGCTGGAGCAGTACAAGTACGTCGAGGCGGCTGAGGCCTTTGAGACGGTACTGAAGGCGGCGCCGGAATGGATGGCCGCACGGTTCAATTTGGGGCTGGCGTGCCTGAACATGCAGGAAGAAGCCGACGCCCAAGAGAGTCTGACGCGTGCAAAGGACGCCTTCGAATCGGTTCTGCGAGAGAATCCGGGACACCTGTCCGCTCGGTTCTGTCTGGGGTTGTACAACCAGCATGTCGGGGAGAATGCCAAGGCTCTTGAATGTTTTCGGATTGTCCACCAGGCTGATCCTGGCGACCCATACGTTGCCTACAAGTATGCGGAGGTGCTGATCGGCCTGGACCGGAAAGAAGCTGCCGCAGAGACGCTCGAACGGCTTGTCAAACTGGATCCCGGGTTCGTTTCTGCAATCTATCGTCTCGCCATGATGTATCAGCAGGGCGGCCGGCGCGAGGAGGCCCGCGCCCTGTTCGCCCGTTTTAGAGAACTCCAGCACACGGAGTTGACCGGAGGGACGTTTGCTGTTCTTAGCGCCTATGGAACCGTAGGGAAATACTGCATGGCGCTGAAGGCCGATGACTTTCCTTTGGGGTCGCCTGAAGTGCCTGGACAGCGAGTGCTCTTTGCGCCGCAACTCCAGCGGCTTCCGGAGCGGTCGTCCGTGTGGAAGGCCGGCCAGGTCGGCGTGAATCTGCCCGGCGTGGCGGCCGGCGACGTGGATGGAGATGGGGACCTCGATCTCTGCCTCTGTGCTCTCGATGCCGACGGGGCTACGGCCATCTGGCACAACGACGGCGCCGGCGCGTTCAGC
>CAYNQP010000381.1:0-4460 GCA_964399325.1 uncultured Pirellulales bacterium | reverse complement strand
AACCCCATATCGGCCCTTGCGGGGTCCTGCTTGAAACCCCATTTACGCATCAGAGGGTCCAGAGAAGGCTCATTCCAGCCAATAAACATAGAACCAAACCCGATCTCATACACGAAATCGACGGTTTTGTAAAGACCTTCTGCTATTTCCCACACGGGTCGAATACGTCAGACATGGCTCCTCCGTCTCCGATTCACCACTCCTTGATATATATGCTTCTGTCGGCAGGCTATTCTATCAATTGTGAATAGGGCCTCAACCCTTTTTCTCGCCGCATCCGTCATTGCGTTGACCTGCTCCGGCGGCCCTGTCAGACAGCCCACCACCGCCTCGGCAATGGCATCGGCGTCGCCGACGGGTACAACCGTCCCGCTCCGGCCGTTCTCTACCATCTCGGCGACAGCCCCTACGTCCGTTGCCACCACCGGAACCTTCATGGCCATGGCTTCGAGAACGACTGCGGGGCAAGATTCCAGAACGGACGCCAGGACAAATACGTCCATAATGGCCATCACGGCCGGGATATCGCTCTGAAAACCCGCGTAAACGATGTCGTTCTCTAATCCGCCTTCTGCGGTCAACCGCTGCAACTGCTCCCAGTAGCCCGGGTCCGTGTCCAATCTCCGGCCGACAATGAGAAACTTCACCGATTGGACTGTCTCTCTTATCTCTGCGGCCGCCTGAATGTAGTACGCATGGCCCTTGAGACGGTTCAAGTTCCCGATGATGCCCACTACGGCGCAGTCCGACGGGATGCCCAACTCCCGCTTGATTTGGTCCTTCTGCTGGGGACTGTATCTGTCCGGATCGAATTCAACCGGGTCCACGCCGGAATAGAGCACGGTCGTCTTGGTGTGGAGCCGGGAGTTGCCCCGCGTGCGCTGCTCCTTGAGCTTCTCACCCTGGACAATGACAACCGCCGAGAGCCGCGTCACAAGCGGTAGCAGGAGCCGCTCGAACGCGGGCGGGAGGTGGTCGTTGTAAGTCCAGACCACGGGGGTGCGGGTCACCGCGGCCGCTAACGCCGGAACGAAATTCGTGACGCCATCGACATGGACGATGCCGATGCCGTTCGATCGAATGATCCGGCCTATCCTGAGCACGTTATAGGGTAGCCAACAGATGAACCGGACCAGGTTCAGGAAGGACCAGCGACGTTGGAAGCACTGAATGTGCTTGAGCTGGAACACCGTCACACCGTCGGGTTGCCATACGTCGTTCGTCTTGCGTCCGGTCAGGAAGATGGTCTCGATGTCATGCCGGCGCAGTCGCAGCGACACACCGTACGCCCGCCGGTGCGGCCCACCAAACCTGTTGTCGAGGATGCAGTAGAGGACCTTCATCTCTTGATTGTCTGTCCGCCGGCAGTCGTCAGGCATCATGGGCTTGCGGTGGCGCGGGAACGAGACAATCCGCGAGGCGTCGCCGCCCGCCTCCAGTATTTGGGTTTCCTGAAGTTGAGATTCGGGATCTCGGCGGTCGCAAGCCGCCTCGTTGTGCCGTCGTCTCCCACGCGTATCACGTCCAGATCGCCACTGTCGCTCACGGCGAATCGCGAGTTCCGATGAGTCAGGGCGTGGTACACCGTGGGCACGCGCGACAGGTTGTACCCCATCAGGTGCGCCAAGACGGCATCGATGCACGCCGGGTTCTCACCTGCGACCAACAGTCCAGCCGCTTTGGGACAGGGGCGCAGTGGCCCTTCTCCCTCGCCGGCGACGACCCCGTCGACGACTGTTATGACGCGCTTGGGCCGCGTCTGGCCGAAGTAGACCAGGTGGTTCAGGTCGAGGATCGTCCGCCACAGTGTCTCGTTGCCGCTCCAACTGCCGGAGGAGATTCGGCTCACCCCCATGCCGGCGGCAGCGCCCCTTAACATGCGATGCACGATCGCGTACATCTTCCGTCTCGACACGGACATTTGGTCATAGCTCTCCCACCAGTCGTCGTACCATTGATCCGCCCACCTGGAGAAGACGTTAGAGGCCCAGTAGCCGTCTCCCCCATCGATGTAGGCCCCTTTGGTATGGTGCGGCAGATACTCCTTGAGGGCATTGATCCCAACCAGATTCTTCAAGGCCGCCGACAGCCCGGCCTTTATGTGTGTCTTCAGTTTGGGCAGATTGATGAACAGATCGGCATTCAGGACACACTTGACCACGAGGTACTCATGCTTGCCGGGCCGGTGATGCTTGAGCATCAGGCTCGGTTTGTACATGGTCACGCGGAAATCCTTGGCGTAGTCGGCGATCTCTTCGAGAAAGCTGCCGCGACCGAGGTCCACACACTCACTCTCGGCGACCGGCCCGGCGCCTTCGTCGCGGCGAATCTGAGGGGAGACCACCAAGCCGCCCGTCCCGCCGTGCCAGTCCAGGACGGTCCGGCGCCAGTCCTGTATCTCTATCTTCAGTTCGGGGTATTGCTTGCGGCACAACTCCAGCAGTTCCGTCATCCCGTTGAGACGCAGCAAGGCAGCGAAATCACAGCCTTGCAGGGGCGCGTCGCCGACGATGATCGTGCCCGTGCCGTTCATCGCCGCGGCGCAGCCGTCAATCATGTGCCGGATCAGCGACGTGTGAGTGACAAGCGATTCAATACTGTGGCCGAGCGGATTGGATTCCATCACCCAGTTAGGCTTGATGACGACCGTGCGGCCCGGGCCTATCCACTCTTTGAACGGATTCTGTGGATCGCGACCCCAGGCCGACCACATACGCGCCAGCGCGAGCCGCATGGGATCGCCGGCATCATACGGGAATCGTGCATAGGCCGGTTCCGTGGCCGCAACGTAAACCTCAGATTTCATCAATGGGTCCCTGTCTATTCAATCGCGCCGGCCCAGTCCCCCGCCCGACAACAGAGCCGACACAGGACGATCGTTAGTCAACAAGTTAGAGTCTGGTTATCCGGTCGTTCTCTCCAAGTCAAGCTTGTTTCCAAAGAACAGATCGTAGCCTGGAGGATCGAACCTCTCCCAGCCTCCTCCATGGTGCAGAGTCAACTCGCCGAAGTACACCTTGCCGCGGCAGTTGTACAGATCGACTCGAACGTAATCGAATTCCTTCGCCAGCGTCCGGGCCACGGACAACATCTCCTCCAGTTCAGCCGGCCTTTCGACGGGACGCCCGTTGGGCCACAACGGTCTGTTTCCACTCCAGTGACACCAGGTAAACGGAAGCAACTGCCAGTTGACGTCATAGAAGTTCCTGCGATGATCGGTGAATCGGTCGAGGTCCACGTGGATGGCCTCCACTCGGCCGTGGAAGCAATGAAATTTGAAATCCATCGGCACGTTTCCATCGGGATCGGCGAGCAGTTGCTCGACAATCAATCTCGGCTGGATGTGCCGGTATTGCGGCTCCTTCGACAGGTAGTACATGTTCTGCCTCATCCACCGGCGAAGCTGACGCTTCAATTTGCGCTCCTCGACGGCGTGTTGGTCTCGAATGATAACGTTTTGGCCGCTGCCATGTGTAGTCTTGATGATGAACGGGGTCGGAAATGCCGCCGGGTCCAGGTCCTCCACCCGTTCCAGTACGGCGCGCAACGGAACGAGATGGTCCGCCCCCACTCGCTGCGCCACCCACTCGCGCGCCGCGTATTTGTCGCTAATCGTCGTGTGAAACGGCAGGTACCCGTGCAGTTTCTTCCAGAGGAGCTTCTCATTCAGGGTGGCCGGTTTCTTCAGATGCGCGAGCTTGCCGAACTGCCTGAGGTAGAACAGGTGGAGATACATCCGTTTGGGGATGCAATGACTGGCCAGATATCTGAAGGGCTCTCTCATGTCATCCTCCCGGGCGACAGTTCGTACCGAAAGAAGACAAAGCCAAACAGAATCTGCAGGTAGACCTGATTCGACATCAACGCATAGTTGTAAAACGAAAACACGATAAACACGAGCAGGACCATGTAGAGGTTCAGAAAATGAAAGTATCTGCACGCTTTCGGTCGGATGGCACAGGTGGCCCAGCCGAGAGTGTAGGGCACGATGGCCACGCCCAGCATGCCAAAGTCTTCGTAGACGTTGCGCAGATACGTGTACACATTGGTCATGAAGGGCACGAAGGCCTTTTCGCCGTAGACGGACAGTTGCGGTTCGGAGACCAAGCCGAATCGATGAAGCCACTTATAGAAGGGGAAGAACATGTTCTGCCCCAGGCGGTAGTGGCCGTCGAAGGTGGAGATGAATTCATTGAAGGCCGCCAATGGTGACGCGATGTACCAGTAGAGCGAGAAAAAGAAGCCCCGAAGGCGGTTGGGCTGAGCGTACTCCCCGCTCTTGCCGAGCAGCAAATCGATCGTAATAAACAGCAGCACCACCGTCATCAAGGGCAACAGAATGTCAAAGACCGCATGTCGCGGCGTCTTGCGCGACTCCGAGGCATACATGACAAAATAGGAAAATATCAGGTACAGAATGTTGACCGTCACTTCATACCGGCTGAGATTGATCAGACCGA
>CAYNQP010000380.1:0-4465 GCA_964399325.1 uncultured Pirellulales bacterium | reverse complement strand
GTATTGCCAACGAGAAGGAATTGATGTCTTGCTCGAGATCCCAAACGACCGGAAGATCGCCGAGGCTTACTCACGAGGCGTGATGATGATCGATGCGACGCCAGAGTATAAGCAGAATTTCTTACAGCTTTACAGGCGAATTGACGAGAGGATCGCAGTCCATTGAAAAGCGACTCTGAATTCATGGAGCGGATCAACAGCGACCTGGCAACTTGGAAAGCGGCGCGCAGGATTCTCAGCGTTCAGGAGAATGCAAGCGCAGAGCAGTTGAAGCGCGCCTGTCGAGAGGCGGCGATCGAGCATCATCCTGATCATAACGGCAACACCGCAGAGGCCAATAGACGATTTGCCTTGATAAACTGCGTTTATGAATTACCGGCGTTCGATAAACCTTGCGACGGGATACTGGAGGAAACCAACTTTGGGCCGGGTGTCCTCGATGATGCCAAATACGGAATGGATAATCCCTGGGGACGATTTTTGTGGTGGAGAGAAAACTTCTTTGATTCTGGATACAATGATGAAAAACAGCAAGGCAAAGGAAACTCTTGTATTTGAAAAAACAAGATGAAAACCGATAAGTTGGGTGGCAATTTCTATGAAAAGATTAAACCTCGCTTGTATCGTCGAGTCGGCCGGGAACTGCGCTTGGCGCATCGTGCGCTTGATTTGGGTTGCGGTGACTGTGAGCTTGCCCGGTATCTTTCCGACACGTATGGTCATAACACCATAGGTGTTGATATTTCTTCCGCCAGTTTTCCGGACAAGCGGAAAACGAGTACAAATTGGCAGCTCATCCGCTGTATTCGCGAAGATGCAGCGCGACTTGCTTCTATTCAGGATGAAGCGATAGATGCAATCGTAATGTTCTGGTCTCTGCATGAGATGAGTGATCCTCAAGCGGTTTTACAGCAGGCTCATCGTGTCTTACGAACGGCCGGCAAAATACTTGTTGTCGAGTTTCCGCGCAACTCGCTGGCGCAGAAGCTTTGGAATGAGAGCTACTATACCAGTAAGGAATTGATAACTTCTCTCCGTAAGTCTGGTTTCGACGATATCCGGGCTGAACGAATTGAACACAAACAAATCCTTTGGGTGACGGGTTTTCGCGGTAGGAAGTGACCTGAACATCAAGAAACCATAGGTGTTGAAACAGATGAACCGCCAAAGGAGTTATGTGTTCACGAATATGCTATTGAGAGAACGTGACAGTGAGGTAGGCACACGCAGAAAAAGGAGAACTATGCCCTGGATAAATCAAGATATGTGTGTCGGTTGCGGTGTTTGTGTGAACGACTGTCCGGTGGGCGCAATTGCACTGGAGCGGGATGGCAAGGCTGTTATCGACGAAGGGAACTGCATTCGGTGTGGCCGATGTCACGAAGTCTGTCCTCAAGACGCGGTCCGGCACGACAGCGAAAGGATTCCAGAGGAAGTCGCAGCAAACGTAGAGAAAACCAGGAAGCTTTTGCAGTACCATAAGATCCCAGACGAGCAGCAGTCCTTTCTGGAACGCATGATTCGATACTTTAAGAAGGAGCAAAAGGTCGCGGGTCGTACCGTAGAAAAGCTCATCGCTATGAAGGACAAGATGAATGAGATGAAATAGCGCTTATGCCCGGCCAAATATGATGTACGATCACACCGCCGAAAGCGAGAACCTGAGTATGGTCTTTCTATAGTGGCGGGAAAGGTTTTTCGGGTAAGAGCCATTTCGACAAAGTGATACCCACATGCCGATATATGTATACAAAGCAAAGGATACAAATGGCGATTGTGACTGCTGTCGCGAGGGAATCGACGTGCGGCAGGATTCCAAGGCAGCGCCGCTTCAAACATGTCCCAAATGCGGCCGAGAAATCGTGAAGGTTCTATCGAGTTTTTCGATAGGCCTGTCGAAAACAGGTTTAGATCGCCGGGCCCAAGAAAAAGGGTTCCACAAACTCAAACGACTCGGCGACGGTGAATACGAGCGCGTCTACTAAAGAAACTAAACACAACACATAATACAAGAGGTATTTCTGTGAAAGAACTGGTTGTCATAAGTGGAAAAGGAGGGACGGGTAAAACAAGCATTACTGCGGCGTTTGCCGCGCTGGCGGACAATGCGATCCTGGCGGACTGCGACGTGGATGCGGCCGATTTACATCTGGTGCTGAGCCCGACCGTCCGGCAAGAGACGGATTTTTCCGGCGGAAAGCAAGCGATGGTCGATTCCGAGCAGTGTATCGGGTGCGGCAAGTGTGCTGCTATGTGCCGCTTTGATGCTATCCGTCTGGATGGGCCCGGTAACGCCACCGTAGCCAAGACCTACACCGTGGATCCGGTTGCTTGTGAGGGTTGCAAGGTCTGCGTCGAATTCTGCCCGGTTAGCGCCATCGAATTCAACGATACCATCAACGGACAGTGGTTCGTATCGGATACGCGATTCGGCCCGATGGTCCACGCCCGGCTGGGAATCGCCGAGGAGAACAGCGGCAAACTGGTGACCCTGATTCGACAGAAAGCCAAAGAAATCGCCGATGAACAGGGTCGCGACCTGATGATCGTGGACGGTTCTCCCGGCATCGGCTGTCCGGTGATCGCATCCATTACCGGCGCCGACGTCGTGCTCATCGTGACTGAGCCAACCTTGTCGGGCAAACACGATCTGGAGCGAGTTGCCTCTCTGGCGGCGAACTTTAGGATTCAAACCCTGGTCTGTATCAACAAGGCAGATGTGAACCCCGAGATGGCCCGTGAGATTGCCGACCGTGCCGGGCAGCGCGGCATGAAAGTCGTCGGAGAAATCCCGTACGACGAGGCTTTCACCAAGGCGCAAATCATGAAGGCGACCCTGACCGAATATACCGGCGGGGATATCGCCGAAAGAGTCAAAGCATTGTGGCGGCAAGTGACATATGCCCTCGCGCTTGATTGAAAAACAAATGGCCCAAACAGGCATGGCATCCTCTCGCTTCGATTTTGGCAGGATCGCGGACGACTATGACAGGTGGTACCAATCCAGGCACGGCTCGTTGTACGATAGGACCGAACGAAAGGTACTCGAGCGGTTGCTGCCAGAGGCAAGCGAGGGCAACAGGCTCTTGGACGTTGGATGCGGAACCGGACACTGGAGTGCCTGCTTTGCGGGCAAGGGATTCGACGTGACCGGCATCGACCTCTCGACGCAGATGATACGAATCGCCCAAGGCAAGAACATAGCCGGCAACCGCTTTCTCGTGGCCGATGGTGAGAATCTGCCGTTTGCTGACAATCAGTTTGACGTGGCGACCGTTGTTACGGCACTTGAGTTCATGGTCCATCCGAAACGGGTCCTTTCAGAAATGGCTCGTTGTCTGAAGAAACCGAAAGGAACGCTCATCGTCGGCATGCTGAACGCTCTGTCGCCCTCCAATCAGGCGAAGAAGGCACGGCCCGGAAGTGTCTATGCTTCAGCGGATTTCCTTTCGCCGCCAGGGGTGCAGAAGCTGATGAGTCAATTCGGCAAGGTAGACATCCGGATCGTTGGCTTCGTTCCTAAGACCGAGTGGTTGCTTCCCTTGTCACCGGTGGTAGAGTACCTCTGCCGGCTCCTTGGGAGCAAACAAGGTGCCTTCATTGCCGGAAGGGTCGAGTTATGAGAGTCCAGGCACAGGTGAGTCTCTATCCGTTGAAGACAAAGGCTCTTGCCAAACCTGTCGAGGAATTCTGTCGCAGGCTCCGAAATCCGGGCCTGACCGTGGACACGCACTCCATGAGTACTCTGATTGTGGGAGAATCGGAGCGCGTATTCCAGGCTGTCAAGCAAGCCTTTCAGGCGGTGGCCGCTGATTTTGACATCGTCGTGGATGTGAAGATTTCGAATGCGTGTCCCAACAACATTGAGACACAATGCAGAAAGAAAGTGGATTGAACGCAATGACACAACCCGCACAAAACCAACAGGATCTGGATATACAAAAACAGATGGAAGCCGAACAGGCCCAAGTCCGCCAACGGATGGCGAGAATCAAGCACAAGATACTGGTGCTTTCCGGCAAAGGTGGCGTCGGCAAGAGTACCGTGGCCGTCAACCTAGCGGTATCGCTGGCCTTCGCAGGCAAAGCCACCGGGCTCTTGGACATCGACATCCACGGCCCCAGTGTGCCGAAGATTCTCAACCTTGAAAGCGAGGGGGTCACCCCCGGTCGAGACGGAATGGTGCCCGTGCAGATGGGTGAGAACCTCAAGGTCATGTCGATCGGTTTCCTCCTGCCACCTGGTGACGATGCGGTAATATGGCGAGGCCCCCGGAAGTATCACGCCATCAAGCAGTTTCTCAAGGACGTGGAATGGGGCGACCTCGACTTTCTGATTGTGGATTCTCCCCCGGGAACCGGCGACGAACCGCTGGCCATTGCCCAGCTTCTGGAGAAGGCGGCCGGGGCTGTTGTGGTTACTACCCCCCAGGACGTGGCGTTGTCCGACGTTCGTCGCGGGATCA
>CAYNQP010000379.1:0-4465 GCA_964399325.1 uncultured Pirellulales bacterium | reverse complement strand
CAACCGATCGATATTGGGATCATCGTGGCGTACATCGTCGTCATCATGATCGCGGGTTTCGCCATGTCCAAACTGGCCGGGCGAAACCTCAAGTCCTATTTCCTCGGCGGCAACCGCGTGCCCTGGTATGTTCTCGGTGTGGCCAATGCCTCCGGCATGTTCGATATCACCGGCACGATGTGGCTTGTGATGACCATATTCGTCTATGGGCTCAAAGGGGTGTTTCTGCCCTGGGTCTGGCCGGTCTTCAACCAGATCTTCCTGATGATCTTCCTCGCTGTCTGGCTGCGACGCTCCAACGTCATGACCGGCGCCGAGTGGATCAGCACTAGGTTCGGCAACAGTACGGGAGCGAGATTATCGCACATCAGCGTGGTCATCTTCGCCCTCGTCTCCGTCATCGGATTTCTCGCTTACGCGTTTAGGGGTATCGGGAAGTTCTCGGGGATATTCCTTCCCTGGGATCTTTCCGATAACATGTACGCCATGATCCTGATGGGCATCACGTCGTTGTACGTCATCTTCGGCGGGATGCTCAGTGTCACCGTCACCGACGTCATTCAGTACATCCTGATGACCATCAGTTCCATCTTCATCGCGATCATTGCTTTCCAGCAGACAACGGCCGAGCAGATCAGCGCCGCTGTCCCCGATGGCTGGCACAACCTCCTCTTTGGCTGGAAGCTGAACCTGGACTGGTCGCAGCACATTCCGCAGCTCAACGATCAGATCGCCAATGATGGCTGGGAGTTGTTCGGCATCGTCTTCATGATCGTGTTGTTCAAGGGCATGCTCAATAGTGCCGCCGGTCCGGCACCCAATTACGACATGCAGAGAATCCTCTCGACCCGCACCCCGAAGGAGGCCGCCAAGATGAGCGGGTTCGTCTCGGTCGTGCTATTCACGCCGCGCTACCTGATGATCGTCGGCATCACCATTCTCGGGTTGGTTGTGTTCAAGGACGTGACTACCCAGATGAGCGGCGGTTTTGATGCCGAGAAGGTCCTGCCCAATGTCATCGGCCACTTGCCTCCAGGTCTTGTCGGGCTCGTGTTGGCCGGTCTCCTGGCGGCGTTCATGAGTACGTTTAGCGCTACGATCAACGCGGGGGCATCCTACGTCGTTAACGACCTCTACAAGAAATACATCAATCCAAACGCCCCCGACAAGAGATATGTCTACGCCAGCTACATTTGCTCCGTTCTGATCCTGATTGTCGGCATCGCATTTGGCTTGATGACGAAGTCAGTCAACACGGTTACCCAATGGATCGTCAACGGTCTCTTCGGCGGCTATGCCGCGGCTAACCTTCTCAAATGGTATTGGTGGCGGTTCAACGGCGTCGGCTACTTCAGCGGCATGATTTCCGGAATCGCCGCGGCGATCTTCTTGCCTCTGCCGTTAGTCCTGAGAGACCAGAACCTTCTCTGGAGTCTCGAACGCAACATCGCCCTGTTCCCGATCATCCTGGCGATCAGCCTTGCAGCCGCTGTCATTGCTACCTTGCTCACCAAGCCCGACGACGAAGCGGTGCTCAAGAAATTCTACAAGCAGGTCCGCCCGTGGGGCTTCTGGGGACCGATCCGCGACAAGGTAATGAAGGAAGACCCGAGCTTTAGGCCGAACACCGCTTTCGGTCGCGACGTGATCAACGTCGCGGTCGGCATCATCTGGCAGCTTACGCTCGTTCTGATTCCGACGTACCTGCTCCTCAGGGGCTACCGGAACATGGGCCTTAGCATTGCGGCCCTGGTCGCGACGTCGATCTTCCTCAAGATCAACTGGTATGACAAACTCGAGAACGAATAATGGGCATGGAATAATGGGTCGTGTTGTCATCCTGAACGGAGCACAGCGCAGTGAAGGATCTGGGCTGCGACCGGGAATGCCTTCTTCTGCGATGGCCAGATCCTTCACTACGTTCAGGATGACAATTCATACGGTAGACCATGAACAAAGCGACATTTGAAAAATGCGTCAAAGCCCTTTTCGACGAGCATGAACGACTCGTTGCGCGCAAGAACGTCAGGGTCGAGCAGGACAACGGCATCTTCTACCGCTACCAATACCCCGTGCTGACGGGAGCGCACGCGCCGATCTTCTGGCGCTACGACCTCGATCGCCAGGGCAATCCGCACCTGTGCGAGCGGTTAGGCATCAACAGCGCGTTCAACGTCGGCGCGATCGAGCTGAACGGCCGCATCTGCCTGATGGCGCGAGTCGAAGGCACCGACCGTAAGTCGTTCTTCGCCGTGACCGAGAGCGCCACCGGTATCGACGGCTTTCGGTTCTGGGATTATCCGGTCCTCCTTCCCGAAACCGACGACCCCGACATCAACGTCTATGACATGCGGCTGACGAAGCACGAGGATGGGTGGATCTACGGCCTGTTTTGCACCGAACGCAAAGACCCGAACGCCCCGCACGGAGACCTGTCCAGCGCGATCGCTCAGTGCGGCATCGTGCGCACGAAAGACCTCAAGGAATGGCAGCGCCTGGACGACCTGAAGACCAGATCGCCCCAGCAGAGAAACGTCGTACTGCATCCGGAGTTCGTCACGGGCAAGTACGCGTTCTACACGCGCCCGCAGGATGGCTTCATCGACGCCGGCAGCGGAGGAGGCATCGGCTGGGGACTGGCCGACGACATCGAGCACGCCGTCATTGCCCGGGAAACAATTGTCGACGACAGGCAATATCACACGATCAAGGAAGCTAAGAACGGCCAGGGCCCCGCCCCCATCAAGACGAAGGCCGGTTGGCTGCACCTGGCTCATGGCGTGCGGGCCTGCGCCGCGGGACTGCGATACGTCCTGTACGCGTTTCTGACCAAGCTCGATCAGCCCGACAAGATCATCGCCGCGCCGGGCGGCTACCTGCTCGCGCCGCAGGGCGAAGAGCGCATCGGCGACGTCTCCAACGTCGTGTTCAGCAACGGCTGGGTGGCCCGTCAAAACGGCGACGTGTTCATCTATTACGGATCGTCCGACACGCGCACCCACGTCGCGACCAGCACGGTGGACCGATTGCTCGACTACGTCACCAACACCCCGCCGGACGGCCAGCGTTCGCGGCGTTGCGTCGAACAGCGCTGCGAGCTGATCGAGAAGAACCTGGCGAATCCTTGGTGGAAATCACTTCGGTAGGACGTGCCGCCTGCGCGGATAATTCTGACGAGAGGAGCACTGACATGAAACGAGCGATTGTCTGTTCCGCCGTGTTGCTGACAACCAGTGTTGTCTCTGCGGCCGCAGCGACCGAGCTGACCGATCCCCAGGCCACGGCCGAGACGCAGGCACTCTATCGAAACCTGCGTAAGCTCGCGCTGGACGGCGTCCTCTTCGCTCATCAGGACACGCTCGCCTACGGCGTGGGATGGAAGGCCGATGCGAACTCGTTCGACAGCGACATCCACCGCGTCTGCGGCAAGTTCCCCGCCGTCTTCGGCTGGGACCTCGGCCACATCGGCACGCCCGCGAACATCGACGGCGTTCCGTTCGAGAACATGAAGATATGGATCGCCCGGGGCTACGCCAAAGGCGGGATCAGCACGATCAGTTGGCACGCCCGAATTCCCGGAACAACGGAAAGCGCCTGGACCCAGAAGAAGATCGTGGCCGGCCTGCTGCCCGGCGGCGACCAGCACGAGGCGTACCTGGCCAAGCTGGACGAAGTCGCAGCCTTTCTCGCCGACCTGAAGGGCCCACAAGGCGAGCCGGTCCCGGTCATCTTTCGTCCCTTCCACGAGCACAACGGCTCCTGGTTCTGGTGGGGCGCCAAGTGGTGTACGCCGGACGAGTACAAGCAGATCTGGCGCTTCACCATGGACTACCTGCGGAAGACCAAGGGCCTGCACAACCTCATCACCGCGTACTCGCCCGACCGTTTCAGTGGCCGCGACGAATATCTCGAACGCTATCCCGGCGACGACGTCATCGACATCATCGGGCACGACAATTACGGGGACCTGAGATCAGCGAACACCAAGGACCGCATCCGACAGGCGCTGGAGACCGTGGTCGCCTTGGCCCAGGAGCACAACAAGATAGCTGCCCTGACCGAGACCGGTGTCAGCCAGAACACCGCCAACGCGAAATGGTGGACCGACATCTTGCTCGACGCCCTCAAGTCCAGCCCCGAGACAAAGAAAATCGCCTGGATCCTGGTCTGGCGCAACGAGGGTCGCCGTCAAAACTACGCCCCCTTCCCCGACGCCCCCACCGTCGAAAACTTCAAAACCTTCGAAGCCGACCCGCTAACCCTCTTCATGGAAGACCTGCCACCGATGTACAGGTGACGCATTCGTTTGGAGTTCCGCGTTTACGCGGTTCAGAACGGGACCGCCTGAAGGCGGAACTCCAAACAGTGTGACTTTGAGCCTCCATTATCTTGGGAGTGGAGCGAAGCGAAATCGAGACATCTGGTCACGCACGAGACGTCTGTCTGGTTCCCGGCCAGATTCCTC
>CAYNQP010000378.1:0-4469 GCA_964399325.1 uncultured Pirellulales bacterium | reverse complement strand
GCTTCTATCACCGGGATGACCCGGCGTCTCTGCTCGGTCGCCGACACAGACTCCGAGCCGGGCCGGGTCGATTCGCCCCCGACGTCGAGAATCGCGGCACCCTCAATGGCCATCTGCAAGCCGTGCGCAACGGCTCTCTCCGCATCGAGAAACTGCCCCCCATCGCTGAACGAGTCCGGCGTGACGTTGAGAATCCCCATCACCAACGTCGCGGCCGAGAAGTCCAGTCGCCCCGCGGGCCATCGCAACACATCGCCCATAGTCTTTCCCATGCCATGCCTCGCAAAAACAAGCAGCCTGTGGTGCGGGTTCTCGACCCACCCCCTCGAACTGGGCCATCAACGTCGAATAGCGACAACGGTCATCTTTGTCGAAGAAGGGCAATTGCCAGCGATTGCCTCCCTGCGTCATACGATGCGGAACTGCCGCCACCATCACTCTCACTAACCGTGCCATGCGCCTCAACATATATGGAAGCAGCCTCGTTTCAGACTTTTACATCCGTCAATTCCATAGGGCGGCAAGCATTTGCTCAGAGATACTCGTAAAACCGCGCACCAGAACTCCCCGGCAACAACTCAATACCTGCATCAACCGATAGGAGTAATATAGTATCGCCTGGATACACCCTCGATATCGTGATGATAGTAAAAGCAACTGGGATCAGCACGCTGAACGACACCGATCAGTCGTGAAAGCTCTTCCTTGGTGATGATTGTCCGCACCATCCAAAACGATTCTCCACTGCGTCCTCCAATTCCCGACTGTACAGTAAACGTGCGATGCTCGAATGCTTTTGTGATGACACTTCCCATGGTCTCGTAGTCACGGGTGATGACGGTGACCATTGTGATCTTGAACTTTCGATAGAGGTTGTTAAGTGTCTCAGCCGAACCAAAGATATAGATGCACGTATACATCAGTGTATTGACAACGACTTCGAAGTTCCCGTCCTTCAGGTAGTTCATAAACAAACCGAAGATCGTTGACCCTGTGGCGGCAAGCACCGCAACGGACCCGACCGGCCTGAGATACTTCATAGCGAAATACGCACCGATGATATCTTCGTCTCCTGTCGAGCCCCGGCTCTTAAAAGCGAGCGCTTTGGCGACCCCTGCCAACAAACCACCAAACAACACCAAAATGATCCGCTCATTCTGTGGTTCCGGCTGTGCAAAACGGAACTCCGGCAAAAACATAAGGAAGAGAATGACTGTCACGATAGTAACAAGCGAACGCAACGCAAACGTCCGGCTGACTTTCGCAAAAGCAAAAACCAGCAATATGGACTGAAACACCACATAAAGACCGATGAACAACCAGTAATTGGAGAAGTAGTATGACAAGGCAGACGCAATACCTTCTGTTCCCGTCAGAATAACCTCCGACGGCAGAACGAAGTATTTCAGTGCGACGGCGTATATCGAGCCTCCCGAGATAATCACCAAGTAATCTCTGAGCTTTTGTCGCATAGATTCTCATCTTTCACTCATCGTGTGCTTGCCTTCAAGCAGCCAGATCGGTCTACAACTCGCCAACGATGCGATAGACCCTCTTGTGCGAATCGTCACTCATCACGCAGATAAATGCAACTCTATTTTGGTGTCAAGGCCCACATCACGGGAGGTCTTCATACCTCATGATGAATCGGTATAAGCGTGTACAACATCAGGCAAAAACACGAACCAAGAGTATCACCCTACCGAACGTTGAAACCGATGCCCTTGAATTTGGCTGCCAGGCTGTGATTCGGGTCGTCGAGGACAACGGTCGTGTTGTGAAACTCGCGGCGAACAGGGTAGTTCTTACGCAGCGCGTCGAAGTACTTGCCGCGTTTGTCGATCGTCTCGGCTTCGGTTTTTCTTAAGGCCAGATCGTCGGCCTTGATGCTGTAGATCGTCGCGGCCGCCTGGGCCGCCATCTGCAGGCCGTGTGCTATCGCCCTGTTCGCATCGAGAAACTGCCCGCCATCACTAAAGGAGTCGGGCGTGATGTTGAGAATGCCCATGACCAGGCACGCGGACGAGAAATCCAGGCATCCCTTCGGCCATTCCAGCAGGCTGCCCTTTCCAGCCGTCATGAGTCGCACCCTTGAACCTTGAAACCTATGCCCTGCAGCTTTGCCGCCAAGGTACTTTGCAGATGATCAAGGATAACCGTGGTGTTATGAAACTCCCGGCGGACAGGATAGTTCTTACGCAGAGCGTCGAAGAACCGGCCCCGAGCGTGCGGCGGCTCTCCACCGATTCGCCTCAGGTCGGCGTCGTCGCGTCTGATGCTGTAGACTGCCTCGGCCGCCTCGGCCAGCACGGCCTCATCGTCACACCCATCGGTGGCGAGAGCGAGCCGCGGCACATCCGCCTCGGGCAGGAAGTCTTGCGCGCCGTGTTTCGGGGTCAACCCGAAATGCTTGCACGCGGCCTCGTAGATCATAATCAGGCCCGCGATCTTGCCGTCGAGCGAATAGCCCGCGATGTGAGGCGAGCCCAGATCGACCATCTTCAAGAGCTCAACGTCGATGTCGGGCTCGTTCTCCCAGACGTCCAGCGCGACAGCTTTCAGACGACCACTCTTGATGGTAGTCTTGAGGACAGCCGAATCGACGACGGCGCCGCGTGAAGCGTTGAGGAAGACCGCCCCCTGCTTGAGCGAACCGAAGAACTCTTTGCCGGCCAAGTGAAATGTCTTATCGATTCCCTCACGGGTCAAGGGCGTGTGAACGGTGATGAAATCGCAGTCATACAGCGCCTCGATGGGGACGTACTTCGGGTCGCCGGTCTCACGCTGGAGCGGGGGATCGTTGCGGAGGACCCTCATGCCCAGCCCTTCGCATTTGGCTGCCACGCGGCTCCCGACGTTGCCGACCCCGATGACGCCGATGGACTTGCCTTCAAGCCGGATACCGTGCCGTCGGCCAAGTTCCAGCAAGGCCGCGATAACATACTCGGCGGCAGAGTTGGCATTGGAGCCCGGGGCGGAGGCAAAGCCGATGTTGTGCTGTTCGAGGTAGCCGACGTCTACATGGTCGAAGCCGATGGTGGCCGTACCCACGAAACGCACGGAATTGCCTGCGAGCAACTGCTCGTTAACGGGCGTGATGCTGCGGACCAATAGAGCATCGGCCCCTGCCACCGCTTCCGGCGTCATGTCACGCCCGCCCATGAGCTCGACGTCGGCAATGGATGAGAAACACTCTCGAACGAATGGTATGTTGGCATCTGCAACGATCTTCATAGCACCTCAAAGCTCAAAGCCCGCGACTGCCGCCCCGCAGCCGGGGCACTTGGAGTCCTTGACATGGTTCGCGGTAATCCGATAGCCGACGCGTTCGATCAGCATCTTACCACACTTGTGACAGAACGTGCTCTCCGACGTCGAGCCGGGCACGTTACCCAGGTACACGTAGTGCAGACCGGCCTGCTTTCCGATCTGCTCGGCCCGCTGGAGACTCTCCAAGGGCGTGACGCACGAGTCCGTATACTTGTACTGAGGGTGAAACCGGCTGATGTGCCAGGGAACGTGGGGGCCGGCTTTGTTGACCAGGAAATCGGCAAGCGTCTTCAACTCCTCCTCCGAATCGTTCTCTCCCGGCACCAGAAGCGTTGTCACCTCGATCCAAATGTCGGTCTGTGTGGCAATATGCACAATAGTGTCCAACACCGGCTGTAGCCGTGCGTGGCACAGCCGCTGGTAGTAGTCCTCGCTGAACGCCTTGAGATCGACGTTGATGCCGTCGAGCCAGTCTGCGGCAAAATCTATCGCCTCGCGGGTCAGGTAGCCATTGCTGACGAAAACGTTAGCGAGGCCCTTCTGCTTCGCCAACCGACCGCAATCGTGACACAGTTCCATGAAGACCGTCGGCTCGGTGTAGGTGTAGGCGATGCTTTTACAGTCGCTGCGGACGGCGGCCGAGACGATCTCCTCGGGCGATATGGCCTGCCCGTCAATGCCGCCGTCTTCGAGGGCGGCCTGGCTGATCTGCCAATTCTGGCAGAAGTCGCAACGGAAATTGCAGCCCATTGTGGCAACGGAGAAGCTACGCGTGCCCGGCTGGAAATGAAAGAGCGGCTTCTTCTCGATAGGATCGGGATTCGCGGCACAGACCTTGTCATAATTCAGCGAATAGAGCGTCCCACCGCGGTTCTCCCGCACACAGCAATGCCCTCGCTTGCCATCGGGGATCAAACACCGAAAGCCACACAGCTTGCAGCGAGCCTTGCCGCCTGCGGCTGGCTCCCACAGCACCGCTTCTTTAAAGATTTCTTCGGTCTTCATCGCGACTACTCCGAAAACTGATTGCGGCCCGGACCATATTCTATAGAATACGCAGGTGGAAGTCCGCGCCAAGGAGCAATTATGACAACATCTGTTAACTGCAATCAGACACCGATCAAGCCGCCGACCGAACGCAGGGCGTGGAAAGCCCTGGAGGCCCATTATGGGCAAGTCCGCGAACTGCACCTGCGTGA